>JAGODO010000319.1 GCA_017998165.1 Flavobacteriales bacterium
GGCGCGGAGATCGACGGTGCGAACTACAACATCCTCTTCACCGGCCAGCCGCTCGATGGCACCTTCTTCCTCGAGCGCAGCGCGCTGCGCACGTTCGCGCGCTATGAGCACGAACTGCACGACTGGCTCTGGCTCGGTTTCGACGTCGGGGTGACCCATACGCTGAACCTGACCCTGGTGACAGATCACGGTGTGGACCGTGGGCGTACCGTCATCGGGACGCAGGTGAACGACGCGCTCTTCTTCGGGGCCTCGGTGTTCATCGTACCGCCGGCGCGGATGATGAAGTAAGGGCCGCTCCCTGTCGCGGTTCAGGTATGCCCGCCCACGGCGAGCATGGTCACTGTCTCCGTGTTCTTGTTCACCGTGAAAGTGGCCCGACAGCCTCCGGACAGCCGGATCTCGTACTGGTTGGGCGCACCCTGGAGTTTGGTGTATTTCGAATCCCAGACCGCGGCGGCTGCGGAGGGCTCCGTGCCCGCCCGCACGGCGTTCATGAAGACGTTCAGGTTGCGCTGTTCGCTGCTGGTGAGAGGTACGCGAGGAGTGACGCCGTTCTTGTTCAATGTCCAGGCCATGGGTGGGGGTGTTTCGGGATGAGTATCCGAATGTAGGGATCCATTCCGGATATCATGGCCGGGTGATGGCCCGTCCCCAGGGCCATCGGGTCTCAGCCCGCGTGCATCCATGGAATTTCCTGTGCCACGGGTGTCCGCTGATGGTGCAGATGTCACAGATCGACAACAAGCGGTCAGCGTACTCGAAGCGCCGCAAGGCGCTATCTGTGGCATCTGCGCCATCTGCGGACGGAAGTCGAGGTTCAGGCACCATCCTCGGACCATGCATCAAGACCCGATAGCCCTGAGCCAGATCCGGCCGTTGGCTCGCCACATCCCGCCACTTGCTCGATCCGACATACTTCTTTGTGGGGGAGGCCACAGTTTCGCACCGTCAACAACGACAACAACAACAACCAAACAACACCTTATCAACCATGGCATTCCGCGCAGACCTTTCGATGAACGGCAAGACTTACCGCCTCCTGCATTGCAGCTACGCCCTGAACCGCGATGTGGACCACACCGGCCGCCCCGCCAGCGAAGTGAAGGGAGGCACGATCACCTTCGAGATCGAAGCCACCGAGGATACCTCCATCTGGGACCTGATGATCGCCCAGTTCAAGAGCACCGATGGCAGCATCGTCTTCAAAAAGCGCGATGAGGACGCGAAGATGAAGGAGCTCAAGTTCGAGACGGGCTACGTGGTCGCCCTCTCCGAGAACTTCGACAGCACGGGCGGCAACCCGATGTCCATGACCTTCACGATCAGCTCCAAGAAGCTGACCCTGGGCAGCGAGGCGCTCGAGAACGAGTGGCCCATCTGATCCGGTCCTCGGGGGGAGGAGCATGATCCTCCCCCCGGCTCCGGCCGAATGATATCCTGTACCATCCATCCACTATATCCTCACTCACTACCATGCCTGTGCTCGTCAAACCCACAAAGACCAAACTCACCTGGGGCGACTTCGGCAAGTCGTCCGGCACCTTCGGCAACGAGGTGGCCGAGGCCGGCTACGATTCCGGGTTCCAGCCCGAGAATTTCACTCCACGCGAGATCCGCAAGTTGTTCTACCTGCCCGCCACCTTCACGGTGCGCGTGTGGCCCGTCGCCAACGTGTACGAGAAGGCCGACCTCACAGACGCGCTCCTGGCCCATGAGCAGCTCCATTATGATGTCGGCATCGTTTGCGCGAGGGCGCTGGCCCGGGAGCTGGAAGGCCTTTCGAATGCGACCCCGCAAGGATTGGCGGACGCCATCTCAGCGTTGCAGGCAACCCACATGTTCGATCGCGCGGGAAAGATCCAGGAGGCCTACGACACGGAAACCGACCACGGTAAGGACCGGGACAAACAACAGAAGTGGCAGGACGCCATGAAAGAGTGCTTGGCCAACCGCAACGCCACCCGCTTGAAGGGCTTTGCGCTCTAGTCCTGATGCGCTTTCCCGGCCGGATGTGGTGTGCTCCCGTCCGGCCGGGCTATTTTGGCGGGGCCGCCCATCGATCACGGTCCAGGCCCCGCTCACCGCAGCCGACATCGCCTGGCACATGCGCAACTGCGCCGCGGCCTTGCAGCACGAGTGGATCACCCCCAACGCCATCCTCTACGCCTGGGAGAGCGACCTCCTCACCGTGACCCGCGACCACTTCGTGTGCGAGGTGGAGATCAAGATTTCCCGCGACGACCTGCTGAACGACCTGAAGAAGCCCAAGCACAGCCAGGGCATGCTGATGAACGGGGCCTTTTTCGAAAAGCCGGCAGGCATTGGCCTCACCACCGGTGAACGGAAGGAGATGCAACGCCGGAAGTCCGGCGAAACCCTCTGCCGCCGGCCGAACTACTTCTGCTTCGCCATGCCCTGCGAGGTGTACCGCAAGCTGCCCTACGGTTCATTGCCGCCTTACGCGGGGGTGTTCACGGTGGATGGCGAAGGCAGGGTATTCGAGGAGCGGCGGCCCATTCAATTACACAGCGAAAAGATCCCGTTGGACGATCTGCTCGGGCTTTCGCGCCGGTTGCATTACCGCTACTGGGATGAAGTGAGGAGGGGGAGGCATGAACCGGTGTTCCAGGAAAGCACCGCTGCCGAGGAAGAACGGGTCAATGCAGAGCAGCAGGTAAGTGCTGTTACGGCAAGCGCGGGCCATGCCGGGGATCAAAGGCGGAATCGCGGTGATCGCGACGGATATGGGAGATTCTGGATGCTCGGGCCGCAGGACCTGTTCGCCGCGGACCGAGGCGGCCGTTGCCGCACGGAACTCGGGAAACTCCCGAAAGCCGGTCAGGTGATGATCTGGTCCGCCGCGTTGCGCCACGAGCTATTTTGGCGGAAGCGGGCGTACTATTTGCTCGGGCGAACGGGAACCGCATAACGAGCATGACGACGATAAAGACCTACTGCACCATCGTGAACATGCTGTCCAAGTTGGACATGTGGTACATGGACCCGAGTTTGAGCGAGGAGGAGCGGACGCCATGGAGCGTTGGCGCGTGGTACTGGGACCCAGGCGAGACAACTGTTCCCAGCGGCTGGGATGAAAGTTCCGTGTTCACCGTCCTGAAAGGGGCCAATGAATATCTCCGCCCAGCTAAGGTCAACTTCGAGCTGGCGGGTAAGGTCAATGTGATTACCATGTGGCCCCGTATCAAGAGCGGAGTGGTCGACGAGATCGATTTCAAGGCGATCGCGGGCAGGATCGGCGCGCAGTGCTTCAAACGGGGAGAAGCACGCTTGGCCTTCATCAAGAAATTCGCCGGAGCCCTGTACAGAGGCCGGTCGATCCAGTCCTGGTGCTACTCGTGCGTGGAGCGCCCGGATATGGCCACCCGCGTGGCCGGGCCGAACTTGGCCCAGGCCCGGTGGACGCTGGCCCATGAGCTGGGCCATCTCCTCGGGCTTGGTCACGACGAGTCCAATACCACGCGCATGATGCACAGGTACTGGATGTATGGCGTGGGCCATACCATCAGCAAGGAAGAACTCGCCATCATCAAGGCCCACGCCCATGTGGACAGGACCACCGCTTACAAACAACCGGAAGGAGAGGATCCTGTCTGCATGCATTGAGCACCGTGATCCCGTGAAGCGCGGCCTTACCTATCGGGCTGATCATCCCTCCATGCGCCTCCTCCTCACCGAGCTCGCGCTCTTCAGCCTGTTCTCCGCCCGCGCCCAACATGCCGACCACATCCCCATTCTTCCTCTGGGTCTCCGCAACAAAACTGTAAGTTCAAGGTGATCCGGGACCCTGAGGCATCAATGAAACTCTGACTCGTCCTGAAACGGATACCCTCAGGGAGAGAAGGGTACGCAGGGAGGTTGAACTCATGCCCATCCTGCAGGAACATATTCGCTTGCACCTGCACCGGCGAGCGGGCCTGCTCCAGAAGCGCTATGACCGCGAGACCGGTCACGGCGCCAACGCCACGGCCCAAACCCGCTGGAAGCGGAACATGGCCGCCTGCCTGACCAACCCGGCCATCTTGATGCTCGGAGGCTGGTGGCTGTGAACCCGTAGTCGCGAGGGTGCGCGGGTGAAGGAGCGGAAGCCCCACGCCCGCGCACCCCATCGCTTCCGGTTCGTCCGCTATTCCCCTTGTCCGAGTATCTTCACTCCGTCCCAACGGATCTCACCTATCCGCACCTTCCACCATGCCCATACTCGTAAAGCCCACCAAGACCAAACT
>JAGODO010000320.1 GCA_017998165.1 Flavobacteriales bacterium
CAACTCCGCTTCATGCGCAGTGACACCGGGTGCGACTTCCGTCAGCGACACCGGACTCAACGCATCCCACCAGATCCAGGGTGCGCCTTCCTCGCGTGTGGCCGGGTCCATAGCGGGCCAGTCGGGCGTCACGAACGGGAACGTGCCCTCCGCTGCCGCATCCACGGCGACTGTCGATGCGGTATGCACCTGCGACGTTCCGTACAGGTCGCGGGCACGATCCGTGTACGGATCCCCGTCCGGCAACCCTGTGAAGGCGGCGTTGTTGCCCAAAGTGTTCGCCAGCGGTTGGTACACGTCGGGGCCGTGGACGGGTATGATGCCCGCTCCTCCCGGGGCCGCGAGCAGATTGCCTGCGGAAAATGGCGCGACCGGGTCGAACACGCCGTGGAACGCCACCATGCCCGGATCGCCGGGCGCGAGCCAGCTGGTGTCCACCAAGGTGCCACCCATGCTCACACACACATCGAAGTGGCTGTCGTAGAGGGAAGGATGGTACAGATTGTAGAATCCGTTGAACCCATCCAAGTTGCCTTCCCGCCCTTGGTCCACATAGCTGGTGTCGGGTTCAGATGCATCGGGGAGGAGCTTCGGAATGAAGAGTTCCGCTGGGTCGTCGAGCGTTGCGGCAGCCAAGGCGATGCTTCCTCCGATGCCCTCGCCACAGACAATGACCCTGTCCGGGTCGGCGTGGTACTGCACGGCGGCCAGCTTCAAGACACGTATGCCTTCCTCAAGATCGTGCATCGCGCGATAGAGCGCGTTGATCCATGTGCCGCGGAGCGTATCCGGATCAGCCGCCTGGGGGCTCCAACCGAGGCGATAGCTCAGGCTCGCCGCCACGTAGCCGCGCTGTGCCATTCGACGGCAGATCTCCACCGCGCTGCTGTCCTTGCGTGTGCCCACCGGCCGGCCGTTCAAGGGCGGAGGCATCAGATCGCCCGTGTGCAGGTAGATGAAGAGCGGGCGCGCCTGCTCACAGTCCAACGTTTGGTCGGGCTGATAGACGTCCATCCGCAACTCCGCCAGTTTCACCAGGGTGCTGGGGCTTTCCGGGTCGAAGAATGTGAGGGGTATCGGAATGTGGTTGGCGACGAAGTACTGCAGCTGGATCACCTCCGATGCGGCCAGCTCGGGATCGCTGAAGTCCGAGTGGAGGAAGTCGATGTTCCTCGCGTAGGGCACATCGGGCGTGATGGTCAGTTGACCAGCGTCGAACACTTCGTTCGCATAACGCTGGGCGACCAGGGCCTGCACCGCGCCCAACAGCCCGAACAACAACGCTTGGTATCGGAGTTTCCGGATCACGGTCCGCGTTTCGTTGAGCAAGGTATGCCGCCGCCGCCGCTGTCAGTTGACGCACGGACGAACGAAGCCCCCGCCGCTCCATAGCGCCGGGGGCTTCCTGTGGAATGCGGATCGACTAGTCCAACGCCACCTTCCGCGTCACGCTGCCATGGGCGAAGCGCACCGTGAGGAAGTAGGCTCCCGGCTGCAGGCCGGTACGGTCCATGGTGAACTGGCGGGCGTTCACGCCCGTGTTGCGAACGCGACGGCCCGTCGCATCGTGCAGCTCGTAGGACACCATGGTCTCTTTCTCGCTCACCACGCGCAGCACGTCGTGCGCGGGATTGGGCTGAACGCTCAGGCCATTGGAAAGTTCCACTTCGGCGATGCCGATCGGAGAGCCCTCGCAGATGCAGCCCGCCAGGTACGTGTCGTTCACCGTGTTCGCATTGCCATCATCACAGGGCGAGCCCTCGGCGATCAGTTCATCGGAGAGGCTGAGCGCCGCGATGATGCGCGGGTTCATGTAGCCGATGATGGTGTCGATCACCGCACGGCCCTTCTCCGGGCTGCTATTCGGGTTGCTCGCCAAGCTGGCCTGGTTGGTCGTTACACCGGGCTGCACCTCGACCTGCGCGAGCGGGCTGTTCGGATCCCACCACTGCCACGGGCTCGCTTCTTCGAACGGCGCGATGCCCAAGCCCGGCCAATCCGTGGTCACCAGCGGGTACAGGCCCTCTACACCCGTATTGATGGTCACGCTGGACCCCGCATGGACCTGCGTGCTGCCATACAGGTCGCGTGCGCGGTCGGTGTACAGGTCGCCGTCGGGGAAGCTCGCGAAGGCCGCGTTGTTGCCGTACGTGTTCGCCAACTGGATGAAGAGGTTGCTGCCCTGCACGGGTACCACCTGCTCGCCCGTGGTGGGCACGATCACGATGCCCTCGGTGAAGGGCGCGAACGGATCGAACACCGTGTGGAAGGCCACCATCGGCACGTCACCCGGAGCGAGCCAGCTCGTATCCGCCAGCGCGCCGCCGGCGTTCACGCAGAAGTTGAAGTCGCTGCTCTCGCCGTTCGGGCGGTACAGGCAGAAGAGGCCTCCGTAGCCTTCGATGTTGCCCACCGTCGTGGAATCCACGTAGCTGATGGTCGGGTCGAAAGGATTCGGGAGGAATTTCTCGATGTAGAGCTCTTCGGGAGCATTGTCCAGCGTCGCTGTAGCCACCGAGATGTACCCGCCCGTGCCTTCACCGTACAGGATCACTTTCGAGGGGTCGATATTCCAGTCGTCCGCATTGGCCTTCGCGTTGCGGATGCACTGCTTCACGTCGTGGATCGCGCGGTAGATCGCGTTCAACAACGTGCCCCGACGGATCTCCAAGGTGGCGCCCAGCGGGTTCCAACCCAAGCGGTAGCTCATGCTCACTGCCACATAGCCGCGGCGCGCCATGCGCTTGCACACTTCTACGGCGCTGCTGTCCTTGCGTGTGCCATTGGGGCTGCCGTTCAGCGGCGGGGGCAATGCGTTGCCGGTGTGCACGAAGATGAAGAGCGCGCGGTTCTGCTCGCAGTCCGTCGCTTGGCTCGGTTCGTACACATCCATTTGCAGGTTCGCCACTTTCACCGCCGTGCTGGTGTCAGCCGGGTTGAAGAATGCCAAGGGGATCGGATCGCCATTGCTCACCATGCCTTGCAGCATCTGCACCTCCGGCACGAATACCGCCGGGTTGCTCAGGTCAGAAGTGAGGAAGTCGACGTTCTGGCCGAACGGCACGTCCGGTGTGATCGTCAGTTGCGCATCAGTGAACACTTCGGTCGCGTACCGCTGGGCGTTCACGCCGAGCGCTGCGGCCAAAGGCACGATGGCCAAGGCGCGTAGGGTTTTCTTCATGGTCGGAAGGGTTTAGTGGCCGAAAGGTAGCCCCTCGTGTGGCAACTACGAAGTTGGTTGACCGAAGATCCGCTACTATTTCTTCTTCATGCGAGGCGGAATGCGCACGTCGTAGCGGTGCCTACGGCGAAGTGTTCCAACGATGCAGGAAGGAGAAAGAGGGGTGGAGATGGTCAAGGAACTTCGCGGTTGCCACACTAGCGCTTGTTCAACTCGTACACGAGCTGCACGTAGGCCAAGCGGCCCACACGCGGACCGCCGAAGACGAGATACACGGCATTGTCCAACGCCCGATCGAGGCGCTCATCGTCCGGCACGGCCTCATCGAACAAGGGTACCACGCCGAACAAGTTGCTCGCCCCGACCTTCACGGTAAGGTTCGCCTTCGGGAATTTCACGCTGGCTTGCGCGTCCACCATGTCATAGGTCGGGATCTCGCCGCTGAACTGTGGGGAGCCGGTGAACTGGTAGCCCTGCACGTATTTCCAGTTCACCCCGTAACCCAGGTTGCGGAACTCGGTGAACGGAATGCGCCGGTCGTGGCTGGTGAATCCCAAGTTGAACTTGTTCTCCGGTGTGTTGAACGCTGGGATGATCGGGTCGTCAGCTCCGCTGGTGAGCTTGTTGTAGCTGTAGTTCGCCGTCCAGGTCATCTTCGGCCGGTACCAGCTCACACCCGCGTTCGCGCCTTGCGTGGTCACTTGGGAGGTGGCGTTCGCAGCCAGGCGATAGGCCTGTAGCCCGCCGATGGGGAAGCCCGTGTTCTGGTCGAACTTGCCGTAGAGTCCGATGATGTATCCGATAAAGTCCTTGTACCAGCTCGCATAAGCGCTCACATCGAAGTACAGGTTCTCCCAGTGCGTGCCGCGGTAGCCCACCTCGATGGTCTTCACCTGCTCCGGCCGCAAGCGGTCCACGTTGAAGTAATCGAGCAGGGAGGTCTGTAATGTGTTGCGATACGCACTGAAACTCGCGATGCTGAACATCGAATCGCGACCCGCCTCGAATTGACCGTCCACGTTCCCGAGCAGGATCGCGCGGCCGACGTTGTAATAG
>JAGODO010000321.1 GCA_017998165.1 Flavobacteriales bacterium
CTCTACTACAGCGCTGACCTCGGACACTACGTGGGTGATGCGCACGTGCCGCTGCACACCACCGAGAACTACAACGGGCAACTCACCAACCAGCACGGCATCCACGCGTTCTGGGAGAGCCGCATCCCTGAGCTGAGCGCCGATGCGAACTACGACCACCTCGTCGGGCGCGCCAGCTATTTGGAAGATCCCCTCAGCGCCGCGTGGGACGCCGTGCATGCCAGTCATATGGCCGTGGACAGTGTGCTGGGCCTGGAGAAACGACTCAATGAACAATTCCCCGAGGATCGTAAATACGTCTTCGAGGACCGCGGCCGTGGCAGCATGCGCTTCCCTTCCCAGGAGTTCACGAAAGCCTACGAGGACGCCATGGGCGGCATGGTGGAGCGCCGCATGAACGCCAGCATCATCACGCTCGGTTGCTTCTGGTATTCCGCCTGGGTGGATGCCGGACAACCCGCCCTGGACCGCTTCGAGCAGCAGGAGGTGAGCGACAGCCTCAAGCAGATACTGGCGGCGGAGGAAGAGGCGTTGAAGATGGCCCGGGAGAGTTTGGGAAGGCCGGAGCCGAACGAATAGGAGTGGAAAGCTGAAACAGGAAGGCTGAAACTCGAAACCGGCAGTCTGCTGCCATTTCAAGTTTCAGCCTTCAGCTTTCCAGTTTCAGATCAATCGCACGTCATCCCGTCATCCACCTCCTTGCCGTAGCCGAGGATGCCGCCTTTCAGGTTGATGAGGTTCTCGAAGCCGTAGCGGGTGCTCAGGGCGTTGATCACCGCCGCGCTGCGGGCACCGCTGCGACAGTGTACCACCACGGGCATGTCCTTCGGGATCTCGGCGATGCGCTCCACGATCTCGCCCATGGGGATAAGCTTGCCTCCGATGTTGCAGCGCTCCGCCTCATACGGTTCGCGTACATCGATGAGCAGGAAGCGCTCCTTGGCGTCCTGCATGCGCTTCAGCTCTTGTGGGGCGATCTCTTTCATGGCTATGATGACTGACGTTCGGGGCGAGTGATGAGTTGCGAGTGGTGAGTGGCGAGTGAATGCCCACCCCTCGACTCCTCGGTCGCTTTGCGACCTGCGGCGAGTGCCTCTGGCACTGCTCGGGGTGACAGGAGGGCATTCACTCGCCACTCGTCACTCATCACTCGCTACTCACTTTCATTGACCTGCTTCAACTTGGCCACGACCTCTTCCGGCAAGTGGTCGAAGAACGTATCCCCACGCAGGCCGAGGCGCAGCGTTTCCAGCGGGATCACTTCTTCCGGGGGGATGTTGCCCAGGTTCACGTTCGGGCCGAGCTGCTTGATGAACCAGGTCTGCTGGGCCTTCAGCGGTGCTTCCCAGATGATGTCTTCGCGCGGCACCTTGGCAACAATGCGATGCACCAGCGTGGTGTGCGCGTGGCCGCTCGGGCGATAGATGCCTACCGTGCCGCTCTCGCGTGCTTCAGCGATCACTTTCCAGCTGCCGGCGTCCAGTTCCAGGTTCATCATGCCCACCCACTTGGCCGGGCTGATCAGGATGCCGCTCTCCTTGCTGCCCACCTCGCTCAGCACGGTGATGTCCCGCGCCAGCGTGTTGATGTACTTGCACTTCTCCGCGTGCGGCAGGTTGATCGAGCCGTCGCTCACTTCGGCGCATTCCAGACCCAGGTCGGTGATCAGCTTGCGGTAGTCCTTGAACATGCCGCGCGCGATGAAGGCCTCGAACAGCGTGCCGCCGAGGTACACGCGCATGTCCGCCTTCTGGTAGAGCTTGATCTTCTCCTTCAGCTTCGGCGTGACGTAGCTCGTGCCGAAACCCAGCTTGACCATGTCCACCAAGGGACCGCTCGCATCGATCAGGTCCTCGGCCTGGCGCATGCTCAGGCCCTTATCCATGACCATGGTGAGCCCGCTCTCACGGGGCTTGCTGCTGCGCGCGGGGATGTGCGTCAGCCGGTAGTTCATTTCTTGTACAGGTCCAGCAGGTGCATCACCTGTGGCATGTTCGTCACCTCGGGATAGTGTTCCAGCAGCGTGTTGTGGCATGTGTGGTCGGCCATCAGGGCTTCCTCAATGGTGAGCAGGGCCTGTTGTTCGCGGCCGCAACGTAACAAGTAACTCGCCAGCCGATACTTGTAGCGGGCGTTCAGCTTGTGGACCAGTTCGCCTTCGGAGAATTTTTTCAGCGCCGCCTCCGGGCCTTTCAGCTTCAGCAGCAGGTCGGCGTGGTCCATCCAGCCCTCCAGGCTTTGCGGCTCGATGGTGTTGAGCTTCTCATAGCTCCGCAACGCGTCCGGGTAGCGTTCGCTGCGGGCCAGGCTGTTGGCGTAGTAGTACCAGCTGTCCGGGTTCTCGGGCGCGATGCGCGTGGCGTTCTCCAGGTCGCGCACGGCTTCCGGCAGGCGGTTCAGGATGTCCTTCACCACGCCGCGGCCGATCCACGCGTCGGCCCATGTCGGATCCAAGTGGATGCTCTGGTCATAATGGATCAATGCCTGCTCGTACTTCTCCATTTTCTCATAGCACTCGCCTACGAAGCTGAAGGTGATCGCCTGCGGGCCATCGAACACGAGCGTTTCCTCATAGCAGTTGATGGCGTCCTGGTACTGGCCGGCGATGAGCATGTTGCGCGCCCGGCTGAAGTACGCGCTGGTGAAGCGTTCGTCGATGGCAATGGCCAGATCCAGGGCCTCGTTGCTCTCTTCCATCCGGTCCAGCTTCGCCAGTACGTTGCCCAGGCAGAACCAGCCCACCGCGCTGTAAGGCTGCTCATTGGTGAAGTTCCGGAAGTACACCACAGAGGCCTCATCCGCGCCCGCGAGGTCGAAGCAGTACGCCAGTTCGTGCAGCACGGCCTCGTTCTCCGGATTCAGGTCCACCGCCTTCTTCAGGCAGTTGAGCGCCTCATCGAATTCCTCCACGTTCTCGTGCTCGAAGGCCAGGTCCAGGTAGATCTCGTCCAAGCCCTCTTCGGCCAGCTGCAAAGCGCGGCGATAGTGCTCGATGGCGCGCCGGTAGTTGCGCTGCTGGCTGTAGATGCTCGCCTTGTGCAGGTGGATCTCCTCATTGAAGGGTTCTACTTTCTCCAACGCGTCGAGGATCTCCAGGCCCTTGTTCAAACGGCCCATGCCCATGTGTACCAGCGCCTCGCAGAAGGTGATGTCCACCGAGTCCGGGTGCTGGCGCTTCGCCAGGTCAAGCACACCCTGCGCTTTGCGGGCCTCGTTGTTGGTGAGGTAGTGGTCGATGATGAGCTCGAACTCCTCCACATCGAAAAAGCCCGGTCGGTTCGGACCCTGCAGCGACTCGTATTTCTTCACACAAGCCAGCTGCTCGTCGTTCCGGTCGTGGGGGCGTGAGTTGTCGTGCATGCTGGAAGTATGGTGGATCCGGGGAGAGGCCGGACGGTGGTTCTCCCGCGAAAATACGCAACCCCCTCCGCAAGCATGGAAGTGGTGACCGGCCCCGGATGTCAACAGCCGATCGTGCGTCTTTCCAATCCGTTGGCCTTCAGCGAACGGGGTACTTTCGCGGCCCGAAATCCGATCAGATGATCAGAAGATCAGACGATCAGAAAATGTCCTGAGCACCTCGATCATCCGATCCCATGACACTCATCAAGAGCATCTCTGGTATTCGCGGCACTATCGGCGGGAAGCCGGGCGACAATCTCTCACCCATCGACGTGACGCGCTATGCCGCCGCGTTCGGTGCTATGATCAAGAAACGGTCGGGCAAGGCGCGGCCGGTGTGCGTGCTCGGACGAGATGCTCGCCTGAGCGGTCCGATGGTCGGCGATCTGGTGCGCGCCTCACTCGTTGGCTTGGGTTTCGATGTGATCGACCTCGGACTTGCCACAACGCCAACGGTGGAAATGGCCGTGCCCGGCGAGAAGGCCGATGCAGGCATCATCCTCACCGCGAGCCACAACCCGAAACAGTGGAACGCGTTGAAACTGCTGAACGCGAAAGGCGAGTTCATCAGCGCGGCGGAAGGAGCGGAGGTGCTGCGCATAGCCGAAGAGAACGACTACGACTTCGCGCAAGTGGACGATCTCGGTTCCGTGCGCCAGGACACGAGCTGGACACAGAACCACATCGACGCCATCCTCGCGCTGGATCTCGTGGATGTCGCTGCGATCAAGGCGAAGAACTTCAAAGTCGTTGTGGATGCGGTGAACAGCGTGGGCGGCGTGGTTGTGCCACAGCTATTGAAGGCGCTTGGTGTGAAAGACGTTGTGGAGCTC
>JAGODO010000322.1 GCA_017998165.1 Flavobacteriales bacterium
CGGCCCCGACGAGGATGGCCACCACCTCCAGCGAGCGGAAGACCACATAGGCAGGTCCGAGATGCTTCGATACCCCGCTGAGCACGGGCAGCATCATCAGGGCCGTGCCGCAATTCGCAATGGCGAGCAGCGCTTCGAAGAACGCCCCCCAGCCGATGCGACCGGCGTGGATGCTCGCGGCGGTGAACGGATCGGCAGCATCGATCACAGGCTTGTACAGGACCAGGCCGATGATGGCCGTCACCGTGGCGGTGATGAAGAGCAAGCCGGTGATGGCGGCGTGTCGTCCAGTGGTGAGGAGGGTCGCGTTCATGAGGAGGTGGTGTTGCTCAGAACTCCTCGGCGATGAGGTCCTTGTTCAGCATCATGCCGGCGGTGGTGCCTTGCGCTACGGAACCGGCCACTGTGCGCATCCGGGTAGTATTGTCGCCAGAAGCGTACACGCCAGGGATGCTCGTCCGTTGCATCGGGTCCACCTTGAGGTATCCATCCTCCGTCAGTTCGCAACCCAAGGCCTGGGGGATCGGGCAATGCTGCTCGAAAGCGGGTTGTGCGTAGAGGGCCTTCAGGGCGGTCGTCGAGCCGTCGCCGAAGCGGATGTGCTGCAGCTGTCCGCCGAGATGTACGAGCTCGGCGAACCCGGACTCCACGATCCGGATGCCATGTTCACGCAGCTTGTCCGTTTGTTCTCCGGTGAGGGTCGAGGGCCCGTTCGTGAAGAGCGTGAGGTCTTTGGTCCAGTTGGAGATCATGCGCACCAGATCGAAGCCGCGTTCGCCGTTGCCCAGCACACCGGTGGCTTCATTGCGCACCTCGTAACCGTGGCAATACGGGCAGTGCAGCACGGTGATGCCCCAGCATTCGGCGAAGCCCGGGATATCCGGCATCACATCGCGCACGCCGGTGGCGAAGACCACCTTCTTCGCGGTGAAGGTTTTGCTACCGACGCGTACGTCGAAGCCATGCTCCGTCCGGGTCACATCCGTGACCAGTCCGTTCATGAACTCCACCGTATCGTAACGTTCCACCTGCTGCTTCGCCAGCATGGCGATGGCGTGCGGCGGCGAGCCGTCCTGCGTGATGAAGTTGTGCGAGTGCGGCGTCTGCCGGTTGCAGGGTTGGCCACCGTCCACGATCAGCACGCGCCGCAGCGCGCGGCCGAGCGCCATTCCCGCAGCGAGGCCGGAGTAACTGCCTCCGACGATGATCACATCGTACGCATTGTTCGGTTTCATCGGGTCAGTGTTGTGGAATGCCAAGGAACGGATCGGGGAGGAAAGCACCCATGCGGCACTTCCGCCGAGCGCGATGAACCGGCGTCTGGACAGGGGGGACATGCTGGGGTTCCATTGGTCAAGAGGAAGATCATGCTAGTGCTGTGCGGTCTTCGTGGAGGCGCTGCTGATGATGCGGTCCACGAACGGAACGCCGACGAAGACGATCCACGGAACGAGCGTGATGGTGAGCAGGAAGGTGCGCTGGTACAAGGGCAGAGCGGAGAGCGGCTCACCGAACAAGGCGAGGAAGAGGGTGATGCTCGGGTAGATGACGACCCAGATCTTCAGGGAGGCCATCAGTTTCATTTTGGTTTTCATGGGTTGCGTTGTTAGCGAGGGCAAAGCAACCTCGAGCCCATCCCATGGGGATAGGACGAACGCGTGATCGATCCGGACTTATCTCAACTTCTGCCGGAATCCCTCCGGTGTGTGGCCCGTGTGCTTCTTGAAGAAGCGGATGAAGTACGAAGGATCCTCGTAGCCGAGCCTATCGGCCACTTGGGTCACTTGATCCGAGGTGGCGAGCAGGTAGCGCTTCGCTTCGAGGATGACCTGGTCCGTGATCAGTTCGGAGCAGGTGCGGCCCATACCCGCTTTGGTGATGGCGTTCAACTGGTAGGTGGAGAGGTGCATCAGCTCCGCGTAAGCGGCTACCTCTTTCGTGGCATGCACATGGATCTCGATGAGTTCCAGCAATTCCTCCAGTCGCTCCTGCGTGTAGCCTTTGGCGCTGCTCACGGGCGCGTGCGATGGCGCTTGCAGCACAAGGTCCGCCAGGAAAGCGCTCAGGTAGGCACGAACGATATGCAAGTAGCCCTCCTGCTGTGCCGCATATGTGCGGGCGATGCGGTCCAGCAGCATTACCAGTTCACCGTACCGCTCGGCGTCCGTGTGGAAGACCTCAATATGGCCAGCCCGGCGCAGGACCAGTCGCGCACCTTGCTCGGTCGTCGCCAGGAAGTCGGCTTTGAATTGCAGGATGTAGCCCGTGCTGCCCACCTTCAACTCCAACCGGTGTACCTGCCCCGGCCGCATGGAGTAGATGGTGTGAGGCTCCAGGGTGTGCGGCCTGAAGTCGCACTCGTGCATGCCTTCCCCGGTTGTGAGCACCAGCAGGAAATAGTGGTCGTGCCGATGCAGCGCTTGCACCACATCCTTTCCGCCCAATACCTGTTCGACGGAACGTATGTCGAAGTTCTCCGAGAGGCGCAACGAGGTGGGGGCCGTTGCCAGACTCCTGACCGGTATCTCTTTCATGCGGGCTCGGATCACCGCTTGAAAAGTAGGAATGCTGACGGTAGTGGGGCGTGTCTTGGCAGGCAGCGTTAGGTGCCTTCGGTAATGCGTCGGGCACCTGGATGGCGCGCCGGAACCAGCGATGCATTCGAGCAGGCCGACCAGAAGAAGGTGCGGAATGGACGGGACGCCGACCGCTCGGAGACAAGGCCGTACCGGTTCCTGGCTGAAGGGAATTCCCATTGGCACCATAGCGAACGGTTGAAGCTGTACCCACCTCGGCGTGGATCTTGTGCATTCACCGCGTTGCCACCATCAGCCCCAACGCACCACCATGAAGCTCTTTCTGCCCCTGCCCGTTGTCGCCATCATAGGCCTGACAGCGCCCAGCTATGCGCAAACATCGCCCGGCACTGATGAACTGCCGCTGATCACCGCTACGCTTATGAACTACATCGATGGCACGGCCAACGGTGACCCCGACCAAGTGCGGCGCGCCTTCCATCCGGACTTCAACCTCTATACCGTGAACGATGCCGACAGCTTATGGATCCGCTCCGGCGCGAAGTACATCGATGGGATCAAGGTGGGTGAGAAGAACACGCGACAGGGCCGCATCATTTCCATCGACGTGGAAGGCAATGCTGCCATGGCGAAAGCCGAGATCGCCATACCGGGCTGGCGCATCTTCACGGACTACTTCCTGCTGCTGAAGTACGAGGGCGCATGGAAGATCGTGCAGAAGAGCTACACCTGGCGCGAGTGGCCGAAGGGCGAGGAGAAGAAGGAACAGAAGTAGACCACGAAAAGCACGCACCGATCCGTTGTGAGCGAAAATGTACGTGTCCGCCTTTCTATCGGCAGGCCTCCAAATGGCAGAGCCGTGTGAACAGGAGGCCTTTGCGTGTTCGCAGGCAGCTGGTGTTCTTGTCCACGGTCCATGTGGCGAACTCCTCGTTCGAGGCCGTCCGCAGGATCACCTTGTCCTTTTTGATCTCCCAGCTACCGGTCACATCGATCAGCTCGTTGCGGTCGGTACCGTTCACGTAGTGGAAGCTCTGGTCGTTGTTCAGGGCCAGTGAAATGTCCGGACCTGTCGCCGTGGTGGTCCCGCAGCCGCAAACCCCATAGGTGCCGATGCGTAGCGAAGGCGCCGACGGCGGAGTTGGTGGTGTGAAGGACACGAGCATCAAGCTGAGCGAAAGCGTTGAGAGGACGTAGCGGGTTTTCATGTTCATGGATCGTGTGATGTGAATGGGTTCTCCTCTCCGATCCACGGCTGTGGTCGTTGCGGAAAGGTAACATGTATTGGCGACCCGCTGCGGTGTGCGAGGTGGGGCAGCAAGGCCGGCATGAACAGGGCGGAGGAAGGAGTGATCGAGGATCAGCTGAGCATTCGTTCCAGAATGCCCAACTTCACGGAAAACCACCGCACATGGCACGCTCGATCTTCTTCCTCTTGCTGTTCAGTACGGCAGTGCGGATCACCGCACAGGACGGCAAATTGGTGGAGCGAACGCCCTACACCGTTCCTGACAGTGCGATCGCCAAATGGCGCGCGCGCATGCCCGATGTGGATACCATCCTGGACGGGGTGCACGTGTCGCGGATCACTTACTTGAGCGATGGCTTGAAAGTGAAGGGCTACATGGCCGTGCCCACGGGCAAGGGTCCCTTCCCGAGCGTGGTCTTCTGCCGTGGTGGTAACCGGCACATCGG
>JAGODO010000323.1 GCA_017998165.1 Flavobacteriales bacterium
GTCTTCACCCGCACCAAGCATGGCGCGGACAAGCTCGCCAAACTGCTGGTGAAGAACGGCATCTCCGCGGACGCGATCCACGGTAACAAGGCCCAGATCTACCGCCAGCGCGCGCTGAGCAACTTCAAGGACAAGAAGGTGCGCGCCTTGGTGGCCACGGATATCGCCGCACGCGGGATCGACATCGACCTGCTCGGCTTCGTGGTGAACCATGACATCCCGAACATCCCGGAGAGCTACGTCCACCGCATCGGCCGCACAGGCCGCGCCGGCGCCAGCGGATTGGCCATTTCGCTCTGCGACGAAGAGGAACTCGAGTACCTGCGGGACATCCAGAAGCTGATAAAGCGCACGGTGCCTGTTGTGGAGGAACATCCGTTCCCGATGCAAGGCGGTACACCGGTGGTGGACGCAGGCCGTCGCCAACAAGCACAACGCCAGCAAGCGCCGCGCGCGCAGCAGCCTCGTCAGGGTCAACAACAGCGCGGTGATCGTCGACCCGAGCAGCGCAACGACAACCGCTCACAAGGCGGTCGTCCGCAACGCCAACCGGAAGCCCGACCACAGCAACGGGAAGCGCAACCGCAACAGAAGCCGGCCGGTGGCAGCAGCCCTTCGAGCGACTACGCCGCCCTCACCCGCGAGCTGATCGCGGATGTGGATGCCTTCTTGGGAACCGGTGGCAAGAACGAACCGAAGCCCCAACAGCAGCCGCGCCCCGAAGGGCAGCGCAACCGCCGTCGCTGGCGTGGGCCCCGCAAGTAGCACGGGGCTGCCCGGCACGGGCTTCCTCCACTGACCGCATTCATGGGCGCGGGTCCATAGAGCCAGCACCTACTTTGGTGCGGAACTACCCGTGCCATGTTGAGACAACTGCTACTGCCCTTGTCGTTGGTCGCTTTCGTGAACGCGAACGCCCAAGGACCACCGGTCTATTCCCGTGTCCTGATCGGACTGGATGATGAAGGCCGGAACATGCGGGCGCTCGGCGCACTCGGCCTGCCGGTAGACCATGGCGAGCGGGCCGACGGCGGCTACGTTGTAGAACTCAGCGGGCACGACATCGATCTCGCGCGAGCGAACGGATTCGATGTGGATGTCCTGATCCCGGACATGAAGGCCTTCTACCGCGCGCAGAACGCGGCGGGTGCTCCGATGGATGATCGTGCCCTTGGTTGGCTCTGCGATGGCCCCACGATGTTCACTGTTCCCGAGCACTTCAACACGGGTTCCATGGCCGGATTCTTCACTTGGGATGAAATGCTGGCGGAACTGGATGAGATGGTCGCGCTGTATCCGGACCTGATCTCCGCCAAGGAACCCATCGGCTACTCGTTGGAGAACCGGCCGATCCATTTCGTGCGCATCAGCAATGCGCCGAACACGGACCAGGACAAGCCCGAGGTGCTGTACAATGCGGTCCATCATGCCCGTGAACCGGCCTCCATGGCGCAGCTGATCTTCTACATGTGGTACTTGCTCGAGAACTACGGTACGGACGCCGAAGCCACCTACCTGGTAGACAACCGCGAGATGTACTTCGTTCCGTGCATCAACCCGGACGGGTATGTCTACAACCAGAACAGCGATCCGGACGGTGGGGGCATGTGGCGCAAGAACCGGCGTGATAACGGCGATGGGACCTTCGGCGTGGACCTGAACCGCAACTACGGCTGGCTCTGGGGCTTCGATGATTCCGGCTCTTCGCCCAACACCGACAGCGAGACCTATCGCGGCACCGGTCCCTTCTCCGAGCCTGAGACGCAAACCATGCGTGACTTCTGCAACGCGCACGAGTTCCGCTCAGCGCTGAACTACCACGCGGCCGGTGACATGCTGATCCATCCGTGGGCAACGGAGGAGAATCTGCTGACACCGGACTCGGCCCTCTTCACCGCGCACGCCGCCCGGATGACCCGGAACAATGGCTACTCGAACGGCACGTGCCACCAGGTCTTGAACTACCTGACGAACGGTTCTTCCGACGATTGGATGTACGGCGAACAGGGCGAGAAGCCGAAGATCATTTCGATGACACCCGAAACGGGTCAAGCGGACGAGGGCTTCTGGCCCCCCAGCTGGCGCATCGTGCCCCTCTGCCAGGAGAACATGGACCAGAACCTCCTGCAGGCGCATCTGGTAGGCGCATATGCCTCCGCCACGGATCGTTCTGATCCCGTCTTCGGTCAACTCGGCGTCTATGCAACGTTCGACGTGCAGCGGCTCGGTCTTGATCCCGCGACGTTCACCGTGACCATGGAGCCCTTGGAGAATGTGATGTCCGCAGGCGCGCCCCGCACCTACACCGACCTGGGATCGTTGGAGATCCGCCGCGACTCCATCCTGCTGGACCTGTCACCCACGATCGCTGACGGGGACCGGGTGCGCTTCATTCTCGCCGTCGGTAACGGCCTGTACACGCATCGCGATACCGTGGAGCGTTACTACGGCGCTTCCTCGACCGCTTTCACGGAGAGCGCTGAGGACCTGGACGCATGGCAGGCAGGTTCATGGGGCTTGACCACCGAACAATGGCACTCACCGCCGAATTCCATCACCGACTCGCCCTTGGGTGATTACATCCCCTATGAAGAGAACATCCTCGCGCTTGCGGATCCCATCGATCTGGGTGACGCCACTTCCGCCACGCTGCGGTACTGGGCGAAGTGGAACGTGAACCGGATCCGTGACCTCGTGCAGGTAAGCGCCTCCGCGAACGGCTTGAGCTGGACACCCCTCTGTGGCATCTGGACCAGGCCCGGCTCCTATTTCCAGGGCAACGACGAGCCTGTGATCGAAGGGCGACAGTTGGATTGGGTGCAGGAAGAAATGAGCTTGGACGCGTTCACCGGTGGTGATGTGTATCTGCGTTTCCGCATCGCTTCCAACCTGGACTATGCACGCGACGGCTTCTATTTCGATGACCTGGAGGTGATCACCACCACCGATGCGAGCAGCAGCGTCGGCGATCTGGGCGGCCCGGTCGGCCGGTTGTGGAACCAGCCCAACCCGGCCGCTGACCGGACAACTCTGCGCTACAACGGTCCCGTGCTTCCGATCAACAGCCGCTTGTCCCTTCATGACGCTGTCGGAGCCACTGTGCTCGACGTCCCATTCATTTCCAGAACAATGGAACTCGACCTCCGGGGATTCGCCCCCGGGCTTTATAGTTGCGCCATCGGTGGCGCACAAGGCAGAATGGCCAGTGCGCGCTTGGTCGTCGTGCGGCCTTAGAGGACCTCAGTTCGACCGGATGAACTCGTGATGAGGAACCTGCTTCCCCTGCGCCTTTGCCAACGCGAGCTCGGCCTGTAGCTGTTTGCTCGTCATGCTGCTGCCATCGTGGCTCCAGCCCGGAGGCCCGAAGATGTACATGAGCTTGTTCTTCAGGCCGGGCGCCTTCTTCACGTCTTTCCAGATCTCCTGGAACTCGAACAGGTTGTGCGTGATCGGATTATCCGTGCCGGGATCATGACTGATGCCATACTTGGGCACCACGCCCTTGATCGGTGCCTGCCAGGTCTTGTACAGCCGGTCCCAAAAGGTGAACAGTCCCCCGTGATTGCGATCGAGGTATTCGGTGTTGCTGCTGTGGTGTACCACATGCACGTAGCTCGAGTTGAAGATATTCTCGATCCAGCCGAAGGAGGGCAGCAACTGCGAGTGCAGGGTGAACTGGTAGAACGCGTTGATGATCAAACACGTGGCGATCATGATCGGCTCGAAGCCCAGGATCGGCATCCACAGCCAGTAGATCGGCTTCACGAAGGTGATGAACCAGCCGTTGCGGATGCTCACCGTGAGGTTGAACGTCTTGGCGGAGTGGTGCGGCAAGTGTGCGGCCCAGAGCACCCGGACGTTGTGCGCGAGGCGGTGGTGCCAGTAGAAGTTGTGGTCGTCCGCGATGGCGCAAATGATCCAGGTGTACCAAGCGAAACCGAGGCTGGTGTAGCCCAGGTATTCCTGCCGGAGATCGGCGGTCTTCCAGAACAGGAACAGGTACAAGGAGATCTCGAAGACGTTCGTGATCACCCGGATCACCGTGGCACCCACCAGGATGATGAAGCTGGCGAAGGTCTCCTTCAGGTTGTACAGGTGCCGGGCGCTGAAGAACTCCATCAGCAGGAACACCAGGAAGATCGGGTACACGTACTTGATGCCGATGCCCTCGATGGCCAGTTCAGGCAGTTGCGCCTTCATGTCCAACCAGGACTGCACGATGTTGAATG
>JAGODO010000050.1 GCA_017998165.1 Flavobacteriales bacterium
TGATGCTCACGACCTTCGGCGATGAGGACCGCGTGTACAACTCGCTGCGCGCCGGAGCGGTGGGCTACCTGCTCAAGAACAATGACCCGGGCGCCGTGCTCGATGCCATACAGGAAGTGCATGCCGGCGGTGCTCCCATGTCGCCGAGCATCGCGCGCAAGGTGATGCTCCATTTCCAGCGCCCCGAGACCACGGAGGATATCCCCGATTTCGGCCTGAGCCCGCGCGAGAAGGATGTGCTCTCCGGCCTGGTGGACGGGTTGAGCTACAAGATGATCGCGGAGCGATTCGGGATCAGCTTTGAGACCGTGCGCAGCCACATCAAGCACATCTATGAGAAGTTGCACGTGAACAACAACACCGAGGCGGTGGCCAAGACGCTCAAGGGGAAATTGCTCGGTTGAGAATGGACCGTGCCTACGCTTGGAGCTTGAAGGCACCGATCACGAGCGCCTGCGCCACCACCAGATGAGGCCGATCGCGCCCAGTCCGCCGAGGATCCACCACAGGTAGCGCGTCGCGGTACCCACCCCTTGGATGGGTCCGGTGTCACCGACGAGTACCATGCCCGCCCAGTAGTACGGCATGGCCAGTTCCTCGCTCGCGCTGTTCAAGTGATCGAGCTTGGCCTGCCGCAGCGCTTGATGCTTCGGCATGCCGCCTGCCAGGTGGACGTAGAAGCGCGTGATGATCTCCGAACTCACCTTCTCATCGATGCTCCAGAGTGAGGTGACCAGGCTCGGGCAGCCGGCGTAAGCGAAGCTGTAGCCGAGCGATCGGACGCCTTCGCCTTCTTCGTTCTTCCCGATGCCCGTTTCGCAGGCCGTCAGAACGGCGAGTTGCGCGCGCAGGTCCAGCTCGTAGATCTCGTAAGCGTGCAGGTAGCCATCCGCATCCGCGTCCACCCCAGCGCCATCTTTGCTCAGTACGAGCCGGGAATACATGGGTGAACGCTCGTTCATTTCCGCGTGCGTGCCCAGGTGGAGGATGCCATACTCCTTGGCCAGATCACGGAAGCTCTTCTCGCTGGCCTCTCCACCGACCACCACTTTCGCGGAAAGCACATCGCCCAATCCCTCGGCCGTGCTCAGCGCGAAGGGCTGGCGCACATGGTTGAGGAACTGATGGTCGATCCTGGAGGAGTCGCCCACCTTGGCGATGTACTCCTCCTTCAGGTCATCGCTGAATCCCGGGGCGAGGGCGAGGGCCTTGTTCGAGCGGTCCTCCCGCAGCCCGGAGAACTGCACCGCCGTTGTGGCGCTCAACAGGTACGCGATCGCGTACTTCTGGATGAGCATGTGGTCGCTGAGCTTCCCGCGATCCGCGCCCTCGAACATCAGCACTTCGAAGTTCAGTGTCTGCAGATCCCCATCCGGCACGATCAGGAGTTCCTTTTTCCGGAGCAGACCAGCGACGGGTCCGAAGACGTGGTCGTAGAGCGCCGCCGAGAGGCGAGCGAAGGATTCCGCGCGGTTCTCGCGAACGGCAGCGTTCAACGCCTTGAGCGGTCCCCCTATACCCTCGCGTTCGGTGCGGATGAGCGCCACGGTATCGGTACGCACCACCATCATGTACAGGTGCTCGCCCGCATAAGCGTACAGGAGGAGGTCGCGGTCGGGAGTGACGAGGCTTGAGCGCAGGTCCTTCAGGCCGATCCTCGGATCGTCGTAGCGCAGGGCGAAATACACCGGATGGTCTTTCCGCAGGCGGTCCATGAACCCGGCGTAAGCGCGCTCGTGCTTGTCCAGGTCCGTGGCCGAGTTACGGTCGTTGGCATCCACTGCCAGCGCCGCCAACAATTCCTGCTCCTGTGCGATGACGCTGTCCGGGACGCCGGAGAAGCGGATACCGGCGAACGCGTTCAGACGGCTTTTCAATACCGTGGATCTGTCCGCTTCCGCCAGGAACAGGAACCGCTCGATACCGGCTGCGGATGCTTGCGCTAGATACACGTCATAGGCCACGTCCATGGCCAGATCGAAGAGCCGCTGCTGCGCACCGATAAGCAGGAGTTTCGACAACTCGTCCTCCAGTGCGGACTTGTCGCGGGTGAGCGCACTGATCGCGAGGTCGAGATCGGCATCCCATTCCTGCTCTTCAGGAGAAGCCGCGAGCGCGCGTTCGGCCAGCACCTTCCAGTACACCGCGTCGGGCAGGATGTGCGGCTCGGGAAATGTCCGTATCAACCCGGCTTCAGCTGCCCGCACCCGGTCTTTGATGATGGCCATCGCCGAGCGCGCATGGAACAGGCATGACCTGGCATCACCAGCGGCCCATGCGAGCTCCGCAAGCCGCGTATCCGCCTCGGCCACCTTGTAGTGCGCGCTGTCGTAGATGTTCACCTGGATGCGACGCGACCATTGCAGGTCCTCCAGCGCATCCTTGAAGCGCTTGGCTTTCATATGCATGCGTGCGCGGCTCTGGAGGGTCTGCACGAGCATGGCGTCCGTGGCCTCATCGGTATTCGCCTTCCCTGCGGCGATGCTGAGCGCGAAAAGGGAATCGGCCTTTGCCGGAAGGCCCTGCTCTTCGGCGATGCTGCCCAGCCGGGATGCCGCACGGATGTACTCCTCGCTCTTGCGGCCGAGTTTCCGCTCGCATGCGGCGAGGTACGCCATGGTGAGCGCTTCCGCCTTGTCCAGTTCACCGATGCTCAACTCCAGATCGGCCTGTCGGTCCTTCACCACCAGCAGTTGCGGATCGTCCGGTTCCAGCACGCCACTGCGATCGCGCCACGCCAGATCCATCAGTTCCCGGGCGTGGCCGTGGTCACCGAGCTGATGGTATACCGTGGCCAGGTTCAGGTAGGTACGCGAGCGGTTCACGATGGCCTCATCGCGTTTGAAGGGGTCCGTGACCTTGGCGATCACGCGATCGCTGCAGCGCAGGCTGGCGTGATAGAAATTCTTCGCCCGTGTGAAGTCGCCGGCGTTCTGCCACAACACGCCGAGATTGCCGTTCGTGCTCACCTTGCGGATCAGGATGTCCTCTTCTTCACCATCGCCGAGGATGCCGAGCGCTTTCAGGTAAAAGCGCTCCGCATCGCGGATCCGGCCCATGTGCCAGTTGGCCACGCCCGCAGCGGTCCAGCTCTCGGCCCATTGCGTCGGCGGTATGCTGTCCGCCTGTTCGTATTGGGCGATGGCGGCCAACGCCCACTTCGCCGAGTTCCGGTGATCGCCAAGAACGCTGTGGTCGAAGGCGAGATACTGCCGCGCCCGACCCCGCTGGGCCAAGGGTATCACAGGGTCGCCGTCGGCCACCGTCACGGCGAGGGAGTCCACCCGTGCGCATTGTTTCATTTCGCCGATGTCATAGTAGTACCAGCTGAGGTCGAAGAGCGCTTCCAATTCATGGTTGGCGTTCCCGCGTTCCTTCACCAACGCCTGAATGTGTTCGGCCGCGACGGCACCGGCTTGTGCATCCTTCATCTTGCGATGCGCCCGACCGTACTTGTACAGGTACTTGAACAGCGAGTCCTGCCAGGGCGTGCCCGCGGCTTCCTTCACCTGGAGATCGATCTCGCGGATCGTCTCCGCGTATTTCTCCGCCTCGTACAGCTCCGAGATGCGCACATGCCGCTTGGCGAGCGCGTCGTTCTTCTGGGCCATGGCCCAAGGGCTCAGGAGCAGGAACGCAGCGAAGAGGACGAGGCCGCGCGTCAGTCGGAAAGCCGCGTCTGGATCGATCGCGCACGATCGCCGTAGGTCGGGTCGTTGCCCATGTTCAAGGCCTTGGCTTCGGCCGTTCGCCCGTCGTGTACATAAGCGAGGAAGAGGTACCACCGGGCGCGGGCGTGGAACACCGTTCCCGGTTCCGTCGCCAGTATTTCCAGCATCGGCACCGCTTGCCCCGTGTTGTTCTCGGCCAGCCATGAGCTGGCAATGTAGTAGCGCAAGGTGTCGTTCGTCGGCTCTTTCGCGAGCAGTGATGCCCATTTGGCCCGGGATTCCGCATGCTCGCCGAGCTTGTAGGCGACCATGGCATCGGCGAAGGCCGGATCGTCGGCGGCTCCCATCGCCACAGGCAGACCCGGGTCGGGTGTGAAGTGCTCTGCGTAGAGCTGTTCGTTCAACGGCGTCCGCGTCATCCACCAGATGGCACCGCTGACGATCGCGGCGATCATCGCGGCATATCCCAGTATGGTCCTCCAGTTGGTCGTCCCACGTTCTTCCATGCGCTCTTCGGCGGCGATGCTCTTCAGCGCGCGTGACAAGCCGCCCAGTTCCACGGCCTGGATGTTCTCGCGCTCCAGATCCACCTCGTCACGCAGTGCTCTGTCAGTGGTCAGGCGCTGCTCAAAGGCCGCACGCTCGTCCGCCGTCATGCGCTCCAGCACATAGGATTCGATGGCCTCGAAGGTCGGTCGGTCCAGTGCCCCCTCGCTCATGACGCTTCGATGTCTTCGCCGCTGATGGCCTTGCGGAACGCCCGCAACTTCATCATGCAGCGGTATTTGATGGTGCGTATGCTGTCCTCTTCAACGCCCATGCCGGCGGCGATGGTGGCCAGGTCCTTCCGCTCGAAGTAGTACTGGTCCAGTATCGTGCGGCACTTGTCGTCGAGCTTTTCATATACGCCGCGCAAACGGGTGATGCGCTCTTCCGTGTCGTCGGGAGCATCGCTGCGCCGCTCGAGCGACTGGTCGTTATGCACCACTTTCATGTGCCTGTGCGCTGCTGACCGGACCACGTCCAGCCATTTGTTCTTCGCCACCCGGAAGAGGAATCCGCCCGGACCGCTTTCCGTTCCAGCGGAGAACCGGTCCAGCTTCACATTCATCCACAGCACCACGATGGCCTCCTGGAACACATCCTGCGCGTCGCTCACCGTGCCGCTGTTCTGCAGTACGTACTGCCGCACTGCCGGGAAATGCGCCTTGTAGATGGAGCGCATCGCGACCTGGTCGTTCCGGCGCAAGCCGTCCACCCAGTTGGTGTCCCCGGTGGCGTGTGTCTCCGCGTTGAACTGCGCCGTTCTCATCCGCAAGGCGGTGAAGATCGGCAATGCGGGGCGCGTTGTACATGGGGGCTGCAGCGAGAATGTCCGGGCTCTTGACAACAACATATCGGTAACCCGCGGTGAATGTGAACACCGGCAAAGAGCCCCGCGATCGTTCACATTGCCTTGCAGGGCCGATATGGGGAGCAACAGCAGCTCCATGGAACTGACCCTGAACCCCTCACCCGTACGCACAACCGCCGGAACGGGCCGAACCCGCCTGATGTTGACCATTGTCCCGTCCGGTGACCGGTCGGATCATGATCCTTCGGCCTCTGCCGTGGGATACGTCCTGCACGACGGCGAGGCGCACGAGTTGCTGGCGACCATCCACGCGCTGACCGAGGGCATCGCACTTCAGCCGGAACGCATCGTGCGGAAGGTGAACGTGCGCATCGTTCCGGAACGTGGACCGATGGCCGACCTGATCGGACTGAGCCCACGGGAGACCGACGTACTGCGAGGCATGGTCGACGGGCTGAGCTACAAGATGGTGGCCGATAGGCTCGGCATCAGCTTCGAGACCGTGCGCACCCATGTGAAGAAGATCTATGACAAGCTGGGCGTACACAACTGCACGGAGGCGGTCGCGAAGGCGCTGAAGACGGGGCTTCTCAACTGATGCGTGCCGGGAACGTGTACAAGGGACCCTTGTCTGAAGCTGGTTCCCATGGGTATCACCCGAATGTGGGATTGATGGACGGGCACGGGGCGGACAGCTTTGCTCGTGATCGACGTTGATCCCGATCTTCAACGGATCAGGAGGACCGCGATCGTTCACATCACCGGACCCACGCCGATGTAAATCTGAAAGCCGATCACAACCCAAACCAAGAGACACATGATACTCAGGACCACTACCTTCATGATCGCCGCAGGCCTGATGGCTTTGGGCTCATTCGCCCAGCTTCCCCGCATCGTTGTCCAAGGGACCGGGGACCCCACAGTGCATACCGACCTCGTCGCGGCACTGGCGGCCGCGCAGCCCGATGACAAGCTCTATCTGAGCGGGGGCACCTTCCTTGTGAACGGGAACCTGCTGATCGACAAACGCCTCCACTTCATCGGCGCGGGCATCCATCCCGATAGCGCTTTCGTGACGGCCACCACTACGGTCTTCATGAACGGCGACGGTGACCTCATCCTGACCACAGGGTGCTCGGGAAGCACGTTCACAGGTATCTCTTTCCACACGGATGGGTATACCCTGTATGGGACAAGCGTTGACGATGATGACCCCACAGGCCTGGTCTTCCAGCGATGCGAGTTCATACGCGGGGCGATCAATATGAACGGTTACGGCGGGTCGACAGGCTCGGCGACGTTCGATGAGTGCATCATGCACACCACCGGTACCAACCAGAACATGACCGGGGGACTTGGAGAGGTCGTCATCACCCGCTGTATCCTGAACCACAAGACCCTGAGCGGATTCTCCCGGCTTTTCCTGAAGAACAGCGTGATCTTCGATGCACGTCTGCAGAATTCCGACAATTGCATCGTCCAGAACTGCGCGTTCACCTACAATGGCGCACCGCTGTGGCAGGTGGGGGGCGTGCAGATCACCAACTGCCTGGTACGGGGTGCTTCGATGTTCAGCAACTCCAACACCAGTTCAGAGACCAACAACATCTACAACGTGCCGATCGAGTCCTTTTTCGTGAGCGAAACGGACGACTGGTACCATTTCTATGATGACCTGCACCTGAACCCGGCCAGCGGAGGCATCGGCGCGGGCAATGATGGCACCGACATCGGCCTTTACGGAACGCATGCGCCCTACAAGCCCGGGAGCGCGCCCTACAACCCGCACTACCAGCAATCGGCCATCGATCCGGCCACCAACTGGAACGGCGAGCTGCCCGTGCAGATCCGCACCGCCGCACAAACCCACTGAGCCATGCGGAACCAACGAACGAAGCACTTGCTGGGCACCTGCCTGGCGCTGCTCATGGCTGGTGCCGTGCAGGGGCAGAACATCACCGGGTATCGGTACTGGTTCAATGACGACGTGTCCGCTGCGACCGTGGTCGATCTGACCGCTGTTCCAGTGGTCGAGGCCGAACTGGTCCTGAACAGCGCGGCGCTGCCGGTCGGCCATCACTTGGCCACGATCCAGTTCCGTGATGCGGATGGGCATTGGGGCGCGCCCTGGACCGAGCACTTCGTACAGCGGGGTGCCACGGTGAACACGCTTGAGTACTGGTTCGATGATGCGGTGGGCGATGCGGTATCCGCCAGTGTGACTCCGGGCACTGCACCGTTGATCAACGTTCCGTTGAATTCCGGCGATCTGGACATCGGATTCCACACCGTCACGGTGCGCACGATCGACTCGTACGGCGAACGGAGCGTGCCCTATACCATCGGGCTCGCCCGCAACGGTGGGAACATCACCGGCTATGAGTACTGGGTCGATGATGCTGTGGCGGATCGCATAAGCAACCCCATCGGGCCTGCCGGGACCGTTGACCTGATCGCCAACCTTCCGGTGCCTACGACCGAAGGTCAGCACACGTTCACCATACGCTTCCGCGATGCGGATGGCGGCTGGAGCGTGCCGTTGAGCAGCACGTTCGACTTCTTCCTCGGACTCGATGAGATCCCGGGCGTGAGCAACTACCTGGTGTTCCCGAACCCGTCCACTTCCGAACTCGGCCTCCGGTTGGATGCGGCACAAGCGAACAAGCTTGAAATGAGCATACTCGATGCGACCGGTCGCACCGTGAAGTCCATGGGCCAATGGAGTGTTCTGGGTCGTGCGCAGAACAGCTGGGACATCTCCTCCCTTGCGCGCGGCAGCTACCAGCTCCGCATTTCCGGAGACGACCGTCAGATCCAGATCCCCTTCGTGAAGCAATAACAGCGCATCGCTATGAAACAGATCCAACACTTCATCTGCGCCGCCGCGATCGGGGCGACCATCCAAGCGCAGGCCCAGCAGCCGCGAATCGTCGTGCAGCACGCGGGCAATGCGCAGGTGTTCACCGACCTTGTTGAAGCCATCACCGCTGCGGAGAACAATGCCGACCTCTACCTGAGCGGCGGGACCTTCATCGCGCCCGATGGGTTCGCACTGGACAAGACCCTGCACTTCATAGGCGCTGGTGCGCATACCGACAGCACGGCAGCGACCGGAGCCACGATATTGGCCACCAGCACGAGCGGCTACTTCCGCCTTACCTCCGGGGCGAACGGCAGTTCGTTCGCAGGCGTGCAGTTCAACACCCCAACGAGCAATACCTGCTTCGGCCTCGGCACCGGTGCCGGGGACCAGAACGTGGTAAGCGTGGAGTTCCTCCGATGCGTGTTCTGGCAGCGCGTGGCGCTCGGGGCCGTCGAGCCGGCAGCCTCTTCGTCGGCATTCACCGAGTGCATCCTACATGATCTGCTGAACGGGTACGATGCCACAGCGCTCTTCACCCGGTGCATTTTCGACTACCAGGCAGGTACTGGTGCGGAGATCAGCGGGTTCGGCACCGGCGGCCTATCCATGCTCAACTGCGTCTGCCTTGGCACACGCGTGGGCAACTGTGAAGGGGCCAACGTCTCCAACTGCGTCTTCACCCGTACCTCCGCTCCCTTCTGGCAGAGCAACGGCATGACCATGACGAACAACCTGGTGGTGAGTGATGCGTTGGTGAGCAACATGAGCGGCTTCACCGAGAGCGGCAATCTCATCAATGTGCCCGTAGCGAACATTTTCATGAGCGAAGGCGATACGGACTACCAGTTCAGCGATGACCTCCATCTCCAGAACACGTGTCCTGGTGTGGGTGCTGGCACCGACGGAACCGATATGGGGATCTACGGCACCGCCAGTCCCTCCAAGGAAGGCGCGATGCCGCATACGCCCTACTTCCGCAAGGTGGGCATCGCTCCGGGCACTGATGCGAACGGCAATTTGCCTGTGAACGTCCGCGTGGCCGCACAATCGAACTGACACGACCATCACGATCATCGCTCATGGAACAGATGAGAACACCGGAGTTACGTCCTGACCGCACCACCACTTCCCGGATCAAGACGCTCTTGCTGGTCGCGGCATGGGCGATAGCCGGAAGTTCAAGCGCGCAATTGACCGGAACAAAGAACATCCCCGGCGATTATGCCACACTCGCAACGGCGTTGTCCGTCTTGAACACCCAGGGTGTTGGAGCGGGTGGGGTCATTATCAACCTGATCGCCGGCAATCCGCAATCAGCGCCAGCAGGCGGTTATGTGATCGGTGGCACGGGTTCGCTGGTGTTGACGACCGCGTCGATCGGCAACCCCATCTCCATCGTGGGCAATGGCAACATGATCACCGCTCCCAATCCCCAAGCCACCGGCAACCTCAATGACGCGATCATCAAGCTCATCGGCGCGGACTGGACCACCATCAGCGGTTTCACCCTGCTGGAGAACGCCGCGAACACGATCACCACCGCAGCGAGCAACAACATGACCGAGTGGGGCGTGGCCTTGCTGTATGTGACTTCCACGAATGGTGCCCAGAACAATACCATCCAGAACAACACGATCGATCTGAACCGCACCTACCAGAACACGTTCGGGATCTACAGCAACTCCACCCACACGGCGACGAACGTGAGCACTGCCGCCACGGCAACGGGTGCCGCCGGCGGGAACGATAACCTCCGCGTCTACGGCAACACCATCACCGATGTGAACAACGGGATCGTGCATGTCGGTCCAACTGCCGCAGCCGACCACAACAATTTCGCGGACATCGGCGGTACGACGGCCCCACAGGGCAACATCATCACCAACTTCGGAACGACCGGAACCTTCTCCAGCTATGCGAACGTCTCCGGCTCGGTGAACGGGGTGCTCGTGCGCAATTCGCGGAACTTCAACATCTCCTGGAACAACATCACCAGCCAGAACAGTGGCACACTGACCGGAACGCTCAACGGTATCCAGATCCCGGATGCCAGCAATCCGGTCCTCGGCACCCTCACCCAGACGATGAACAACAATTCGCTCTCCCTTCGCAAAGGGAGCACCGGCGGGATCAATGGGATCACCATGACGGGCGCTGGTTCTGGCAATAGTGTGAACTCCACCACGACGTGCAACATGAACGGGAACAACTTCCACACGTTCGGCCATGCGGTTTCCACATCAAGCGACATCTTCTTCATGAACCAGAGCGGCAACCCGCTCGTCCAGACCTTCAACAACAACACGTTCTCCAACATTTCGCTCAATACGACCGGTCTGGTCCTGTTCTTCCGATGCGTGAACAGCATGATCGCCGGCGCTTCCCTGTCGTTCAGCAACAACACGATCGTCGGTGGCTTCACGCGGACAAGTGCCGGTGCGACCTCGGTCTGGGATGTGACCGGTGCCTCTTCCGTGAATGGATCCACCCACACGATCACCGGGAACAACTTCTCGAACATCAATCTTACCGGCGCGTCGGACTTCACCGGGTTCAGGGATTGGGATGGCAATACCTCGGCCGGACCAACGAAGACCATCACCGGCAACACCTTCTCCGGCATCACCACCGGCGCAGGGGTGGTCGCGCCGCTGTCCGTGGACAATGCCGGCGTCTCCACTACCGTGAGCAACAATGTGGTGATGAACATCACGAGCACCATCACGACCGGGACACTGCCAATCCTCTACCTGGGCGCTGGCAGCCAACCGGGCCTGGTCTGTTCCGGGAACACGATCGCCGGCATCAATTCAGCGGCTCCGTTCCTCTATGGCCTGCAGAGCAATGCAGGGAACGCCACGCTTTCAAAGAACCGGATCTACGACCTGAGCACTTCGAGCGCAACATCATCAGGATGGGTTTCCGCCATCCAGGCATTGACCAAGACATCGAGCACCGTGACCATTTCGAACAACCTGATCGGCAACCTCACGGCACCAGGATCCACCTCCCCGAACGGCATTATCGGTATTTATCTGGCCGGCAGTTCGGACATGAGCAACTGGAACGTGTACTACAACACCATCCATCTGAACGCCGCTACCGCTGGTGCGGGATTCGGTTCCTACGGCCTTCGGGTAGTAGGCAGCACCACGTCCACAACCGCGAAACTGGACCTGCGGAACAACGTCGTGGTGAACACCTCGGTGCACAACGGCGCTGGTTTGACCGTGGCCTACCGACGCGAATTGAGCGGGCCAGGCACGCTGGCGAACTATGCCTCAACCTCCAACAACAACCTGTTCTACGCGGGGACACCGAGTGCGACCAACCTCATCTATGACGATGGCACCAACACGGCGCAAAGCCTGTTCGAGTACAAGAACGGTGTGTTCGTCGCAGGCACTGTCGCGCCCCGCGATGCGGCATCCGTGACGGGAGCCCCACCGTTCTTGAGCACTATGGGCGCCAATGCGGACTTTCTGCATATCGACCCTTCGGTCCCGACGCTGATCGAGAGCGGTGCGGCTCCGGTCGCGGGGGTCACGGACGACTTTGATGCGAACGCACGGAACGCCAGTACACCTGATATCGGCGCCGATGAGTTCGCGGGCACACCGGGTTGCACACCACCTGCTGCGAACCCACCTGCGGTCGCCAATGCGGGCTGTGGCACCTACGACATCACCGTGACCATCGTCAACACGAGCACTTCACCCGGTGGCGTCGTGGGCATCCAGGTCGATGGGAACACCGTGACCACGCAAGGGGTGGGCGGTCCCTATAACCTGGGAACGTATGTCAACGGCACTAGTCACAGCGTTTCGCTCGTGCATTTGGGCGACCCGCTGTGTGGCAATTCCCTCGGTAGCGTCACCTCGAACATCAGTTGCGATGATGGCAACCCCACGACCACGGACATCTGCGTGAGCAATGCATGCCAGCACAACCCCACGCCCTGCGACGATGGCGACCCCTGCACCAACAACGATGTGCTCGTACAGTCGAGCGCGACCGAGGATCTAGATGCAGTGACCGCACCGGCCTTGCCCGGCGGCTGGAGCACTGGGGGGGCCGGTACCGCCAATTTGTGGTTCACAGCGACCGATGCCAGCTTCTCCGCGCCCAACAGTGCGAAGGTGGTCGGTGTCGCATCGGTTTCGGCATACCACATCACCTCCCCGGTGATCGCGATCACCAGTGCCAGTGCGCAACTCACGTTCCGGAACAGGTTCGAGTTCGAGTTCTTCAGTACCACGTACTACGATGGCGGCATCTTGGAGGTCAGCATCAACGGTGGAGCATTCGCCGACATCCTCACCGCGGGCGGCTCTTTCGTAACAGGTGGATACGGCGGCACGATCTTCTCGGGTTTCAGCAATCCGCTCAGTGGGCAACCGGGCTGGGTAGCGAGCAACGCCGGTGCTCCAGCATTCATGGTGACGACGGTGAACCTGCCGGCCGCGGCGGCCGGAGGATCCATCCAACTGCGTTGGCGTTTCGGTGCGGATGATGATGTAGCGAGCACGGGCTGGTGGATCGATGATATCACCATCACCGATGTGGTGTGCCAGGGCACGCCCATGGATACCGATAGTGATGGTCTTGCTGATTGCAACGATCCTTGCCCACTGCTCGCCAACCTGGTGAACGGCGACCCCTGCGACGATGGCGATGCCAACACCGTGAACGACGTTGTGCAGTCGTGTACCTGCGCCGGTGTGCCCGCTGCGGTCAACGTGAGCGCGCGCGTCCTGCTCGAAGGCCCGTACAACAGCGCGACCGGTCTGATGAGCGACGCACTGCGGAGCTTGGGAGCTTTCCCGGTGACGGATCCATATCCGGGGTTGGGGTATGTGCATAGCGGTGGAGGTGGTGGAGGTAGTGTGTCGCCCGCCGTTCTCGCAGTGAGCGGTAACGATGCCATCGTGGATTGGGTCCTGCTGGAGCTGCGGAGCTCCGCCATTCCGGCGAGTATCATCGTGAGCCGAAGCGTTTTGGTGCAGCGCGATGGTGATGTCGTGGAGTTGGATGGTATATCGCCTGTAGCGTTCGCCGTGACTTCCAACAACTACCATGTGGCTGTGCGCCATAGGAACCACTTGGCTTGCATGACCGCGAGCAGCGTGGCTCTCGGTCCTGCTCCGGTCACGGTGGACTTCACCACGAGCGGTACGACCACATACGGCACTCAAGCGCGCAAGAGTGTCCTCGGCACCTTCCCGGCTGAAGTCCTTTGGGCCGGTGATGTCAGCTTGAATGGGGTGATCAAGTACACGGGCTCCGGCAACGATCGCGATCCGATCCTGGTCACGGTCGGCAGCACCACGCCGAACAACGTGGTGAGCAATGCCTACAGCACCCGGGACGTGAACATGAACGGAGACGTGAAGTACACCGGCAGCGGCAACGATCGCGATCCCATCCTGGTGAATGTGGGCAGCACCACACCGAACAACGTACGCATACAGCAACTGCCGTAGTTCAGGCTGCTTCTACCGGACGCATCATGGGTACGGATGTGCTGGCGTGGACTACTCTCGGGACCGGGAGTCGATCACGATCGTGACCGGGCCGTCATTGATCAGGTCAACCTGCATGTCCGCGCCGAACTCGCCCGTCTTCACGCCGCCGTGGACCAGCTCATGCAGCAGTAGCTTGGCGCGCAGGTAAAGCGGGATCGCCTCCTCCGGCCGCGCAGCGCGGATGTAGCTCGGCCGGTTGCCTTTGGCCGTGTTCGCCAGCAAAGTGAACTGGCTGATCAGTAGAAGCTCGCCACTCGCCTCGTTGATGTCCAGGTTCATCACACCGGCTTCATCCGGGAAGAGGCGCATGCGCGCGATCTTGCCGCAGAGCCATTCGAGGTCCTCGTGCATGTCGCCGACCGCGATGCCCAGCAACACCATCAGGCCCTTGCCGATGCGGGCGTGCTCCTCACCGGCGATGCTGACCGATGCTTCGGAAACGCGTTGGATGACCGCGCGCATGGTCAGTACCCGTTGGCGTCGAACCAGGCTTTCATACGCGCCAGCTTCTCCCCGTCGGTGCCTTTGCCCTGGACGGCGTCGCGGTACGTCCCGTACATCGGGTTCGGCAGCAGGATGAAGAGGTCGGACAGGCTGTCGCCCATTGCGTCGACGATGTTCTTCCCGTTGTTCACGGAGCGGTCCTTGAAACGTTCATCGAAATCGCGCAATTGGTCACCGACCAGCAGTAGCACATTGTGCGTGCTCCGCACCTCCGCGCGTCGTGCGGTCTTGTCGCTCGTGCCCTCCATGAGCAGCAGGTGGGCATCATCCGCGTTGGGGAAGCCGACATCCTGGAGGTTCTTCAGCGTGCTCGCGCGTTCGGACCGGTCGCGGTTGGTGATGTAAAAAACCTCGCACCCGCCATCGCGCGCCGCCATCAGGAATTCGCGCGCACCGGGACTGGCCTTCGCAGCGGCCTTGTCCGTCCAGGTTTTCCAGTCGGCAGGATCGAAGGTGCGGCCGTCCTGTACGGCGTTCACCTGGTAGGGGCTGTTGTCCAGCACGGTCTCGTCGATATCGACGATCACCGCCATCGGCCGACGATCCCATTCCAAGCTGTCCATCATCTGCTTGTCCTGGTCGATGGACTCAAGCATCACCTCCAGCTTCCACGTGGCGTACGCGTAGCTCTGTTGGTACAGCCAATAGGCTTCGGCAGAGGAGTTCTGCCAAAGCACCGCGTCCGACCCCTGTGCGCTGAGGATGTTGGTGGGCGATATGGCCGGGGCCGTAGCGACAGGTGCGCTTGTCCGGCACGCGACCGCAGTGACCACCACCACGCCCATGATCGCCGTCTTCGAATTCCTCCTCATCTGATCATCTGATTTTCTGATCGACCCATCAATCCAGCCGGTACGGGCTCTCCTCCTCAATGCCGTTCACCATGTCGCAATAGCTGATGTACCGGCTCTCCGCGATATCACCGTTCTCCACCGCTGTCTTCACCGCGCAGCCGGGTTCGTTCATGTGTTTGCAGTCGTTGAACCTGCACTGGTTCTTCAGCTTGAACATTTCGGGGAACTGATCCACGATCTGGTTCGCGTCCATGTCCACCAGTCCGAAACCTTTGATTCCGGGGGTATCGATGAGGAACGTGGGCGCTTGGTTGTCGGCTGTCGGTTGTTGGTTGTCCGTCTGCTTGGTCGGCAGCCCGACAACTGACAACGGTGGACCGACAACTGGGCTCAACTCATACATCTCCGCGTTCGTCGTCGTGTGCTGGCCCTTGTCGCTGGCCGCGCTGATCTCGTAGGTCCACAGGTCCAGGTCGGGTTGGATGGCGTTGATCAATGTGCTCTTGCCCACGCCGCTATGGCCGCTGATGAGTGTCACCTTGCCCGCGATGATCGTTCGGATCGTGTCGATGCCGATGTTCTTCACCGCTGATGTGATCACCGTGCGATAGCCCGCCTGCTGGTAGGTGTCGTCGTACTCCGCCAGCATGTCCAGTTCTTCTTCCGAGTAGTCATCGATCTTGTTGAAGACCACGATGGCGGGCACGCGATAGATCTCCGCCGTCACCAGGAACCGATCGATGAAGCCGTACGAGGTGCGGGGCCGCGCGAGGGTGACGAGCAACAGCGCTTGGTCCAGGTTCGCGGCGATCACCTGCTTGTGGTGAGAGAGGTTCACACTGCGCCGCACGATGTAGTTCTTCCGATGATGCAGGTCTGTGATGGCTCCCACCTGTTCGTTGCCGATGGTCTCCGCCGCGGGCGTGAATTCAACGTGGTCGCCCACCGCCAGGGGATTGGTGCTGTTCCACCCTTTGATCCGCAGGTTGCCCTTGGCCACGCAACTGTGCTGCGTGCCGTCCTCTGCCCGCACCACGTAGCGGCTCCCGGTGGAGCGCATGACCAGTCCC
>JAGODO010000051.1 GCA_017998165.1 Flavobacteriales bacterium
GAGCATCACAGGGGGGAGATCGGCTACATGCTCGGCTTCGACCACTGGGGCAAAGGGCTGATGGGTGAAGCGCTGGAAGCGGCCGTGGCGTGCGGATTCGAGCGCTTCCGATTCCACAGCATCGAGGCGGTAACGGACCCGCGCAACACCGCGTCGAACAAACTGCTCGAACGCCACGGCTTCATCCGCGAAGGGCTGCTCAAGGAGAACTTCTTTTGGAACGGCGAGTTCCAGGATAGCGCGGTGTATTCCCGGCTCACACCCTGAGCCTGGCACCCGCGGTCACAGATCGACCACGGGTCTTCGAAGAAGAACCTCCCCGCCCCGGCCGGTTAGGATCGCTACGCACCAAGGCGCTTGTGGTATCGGCACGGCCGCATCACCCGACAGTCGCATGGGCGTGGTGATCATGCGGCCGCTGCCATCCAACCAGTGCAGCGTGCTCCCCGGATCGATGCCGCTCAGAACCAACATCCGGTCATGGACGATGGCGGTGATCGTTGACGCCGCTGAGACAGGGACCCCGGAATCGATATCTCGCTCGTAGCAACCGATATCATACCCCGCTCCGATGGGCCGCGCCCCGCCGTCCAGATCCAAGGTCACCACATCGCTCACGGCAGCGGTGCCGGCATCCACCATCTGTGCCGTGGCGTTCAGCGCGTGGAAGTCGCCGGACTGCGGTGCCGTGAAAAGCATGGACTGCGCATCCGCGACTTCCGAGTTCGCATCATAGCCGAGGGCCTGCCAACCGGCCAGGTCGAGCACGGTGGCGTCGCCATCCGGTGAAAGGCTTTCCACCACCAGGTTGTAGTCGCTCACAAAGCCGTCCAGCGCATCCTCCGCGATGACGATGCTGCCCCGGAACGGATGCTGGTTGATGAGGATGTTGTTCAGCACCTGGTTGCTGGTACACCCGTCGGTGATGTTCACGCACCAACGCGCATCGGCGGCGTTGATGATGGTGTTGTTGTAGACCCGGTTATTCGTGCTTGGCGCACCGCCGTCTATCTGGTACAGGCTCACTCCGCTAGCGTGGTTGTCATAGAGCAGGTTGTTGAAGATCGTGGAGTTCACCACACCGTCGCAGTTGATGCCGCTCCCGCCGGCGACACCGTTGCCGTGGATGACATTCCCGTAGACCTGTGCGTTGCTGATGATGCCATCGCCGCCCAGGCTCACATCCCCGTTCATGTGGATGCCGTTCGCGTTGTTGTCGAAGCAGTGGTTGTAGCGGATGATGGGATCATCGGCGCTGTTGCTGAAATAGATGCCGTGCTCGTCCTCGCTTCCGCTACAGGAGTTGTACTCGATGATGGTATGCTCCGCGAAGCCGCAAAGGATGCCCCATTTGTAGTTGCTGTGGCAGCTGTTGTAGCGCATGGTCACATGGTCGCTCAACACATTGCGGATACCCGTGCGCGGCATGTCGTTCACGGTGAAGCCCTCCACCACCACCCAGTTGACGTTCTCCACGTTGATACCGTCCTGGTCGTTGTAGCCGCAGGGGGATGTGATGTGTACGCCCTCCTCCGCCAGGAAGACGATGGGCGCACCGGCCGCGCCGCTGTTGTCCATGGCGGCGAAGCCCTGGTAGTTGCCGGGATGAACGAGCACGCTGTCACCGGCCATAGCAACGTCAGCGCCGTGCTGGATGGTGGCGAACGCGGTGGTCGTGGAGAGGCCGTTGTTGGCATCGTTGCCGGACACCGCCACATGGAAGGTGGCGGCGTGGCCACCGAGGGCGGTGAGGAGCGTAAGGAGCGCGGGGGTTCTCATGGGGATTCCGGCATGCCGGAGGTATGTTCGATACGGTGTGCTCTGACCCGGGTTCCGGATCTGGTCCGGAGATCGTTCTTCTTTTCGACGAGCGTCCGTCTCGCTGCGAGGAGCGAAGAAGGGCGACCTCCCGGCCGCCCTCTTCGCCAAACCAGCCCCGGTTGTTATTCCCGGCTTGCTCAAGGCCTGGGCGCGGGGCACCGTATCTGTTATTTGGCGGCCACCGCGTTCTCTTGCACGGGCAGTGTCACCAGGTTGTGGTCGTATTGCACTTTCAGGAGGCCGCCTTTGGCGAAGGTCACGTGTCCCACGGGGGCGGCGAAGGCGAGGTTCTTGTCCTCATTCTGGGGGAGCAGTTCCACGTCGAAGCGCACTTTGCGGCTGTCGTCCTTGCTGAACTTGCTGATGCAGTTGGTGGTGTTGATGTCGACCACCTTGGTCACGTAGCCGTTCTGGGTGAAGGTGAGCATGGCGTGCTCGTTCTCGGCGAGGGTCACGTTGAACAGGCCACCGAAGCCCACTTGGGTGGTGTCAGCCTGGTGACCGGTGCGCTGGATGATCACGGTGGTCTCGCGGGTACCGCCGTCGAGGGTCACCACTTTGCCATGGAAGGTCACCTCTTTTTCTCCGGCGAAGGAGGCGCTGGCGAGCATCAGGCTGGCGGCGGCGGCGAGGGTGCGGAGAGCGTTCATGGCGGTGGTGGTTTCGGGGTCCGTGTGTCGTTCGATGGGTCAAAAGTGCCGGGACCCGCAGGCGGATCCATGCCTCCCTGAGCAAGTGGCGGCGGCGGGGTAGTATCTGGCGGACCGCCCGCTGGGCAAGGGCTTCAGGCAAGGCCCATCACCCCCTTTCAGCTTCCCGGCGGACGCTTGGCCGGTCACTTGCGTCTTGGTAGCGGACCACTCCGTTTGCGCGTGTAGAACCTTGGCGCGACATTTGGGTCCGAGCAGCAACCTGACCCCGGCTCAAAGGCCGGGGAAAAACACCAACCCACGACCGATGAGAACACTCCTTTCCACCCTCGCCCTGGCAGCAGGCATGAGCCTGATGGCGCAGGACGCCGACATGGACAATGACAAGAAGACCCCGGAAGAGCGGGCCAAGCACCGCACCGAGGTGATGACCAAGGAACTGGGGCTGGAGGCCGAGCAGATCGCCAAGGTGAACACCATCAATCTGAACTTCACCCGGGCGATGGCGGACGTGAAGGAGATCAAGGATGACAACACCCGGAAGGGCCGCAGCGATGCGCTCAAGACCAAGCGGGACGCGGACCTGCAGGGCGTGCTCACCGCCGACCAGTTCACCAAGATGAAGGAACTGCGCGACAAGAAGAAGGACGACCACAAGGAGAAGAAGGAGCACAAGGAGTGACCTCCTCCTCATCGTTTCACTGAAAGGGCCGCATCGCTGCGGCCCTTTCGCATTCAGGGCATTCACCCCTCTTTCCGAAGTATCGAGATGGACGGAGCGACGAAGTCGACCGGAGGTATAGCCTACTTCCCGGCCGGAGCCTGCACGGTCTCCTTGAGCGGCGTGGCCCCTGGAGGCGCGGCGAAGCGGATGGGCATCGTGTAGAGCACGTTCACCGTTTTCCCGTGTTGCTGCCCCGGGATCCACGGGGGCATGCCCAATACCAGACGCAAGGCTTCCGCATCGAGGGCGTGGTGCTGGCCCCGGACCACCTGGGCATCGCGGATGCCACCCTCCCGGGTGACCACGAAGCTCACTTGGACAGGTCCGGTGATCGTGGCTTCCATGGCTTCTTCCGGGTATTCGAAATGGCTCATCAAGTAAGACCGTAGCGCGGGCTGTCCGCCCGGGAATTCCGGCATCTTCTCGGCGATGGCGAACACCGGATCGCCGCTCGACCCTGCCTGCCCAGTACAGGAAACGGCCACGGAAAAGGCTGCCAGGATCGCCCAAAGACGGAAGAGCGCGGGGAACATGGCCGGGGCTTACGGAACCTACGGCCCGGAAGTTCACCCTGCCGGCCCGCGCCGGATCCAACAGTCATGGAAAACTCGCTATGGACGCGGAACTTTCAGGGGTATACCGGCGTTACATTCGCCGCGAAAATCCAGCCAACCACATCCCAGCAGCAGACCGATGAGCGAAACGGCGAAGATCATCCTGGACGGCAAGGAGTACGAATTCCCCATCGTCAAAGGCAGTGAGGGCGAGAAGGCGATAGACATCGGCAAGCTCAGGGACACCACCGGCTACATCACGCTTGACTTCGGCTACAAGAACACCGGGGCCACCACGAGCGGCATCACGTTCCTGGACGGCGAGGAGGGCATCCTGCACTATCGCGGGTATCCCATCGAACAACTCGCCGAGAAGAGCACCTTCCTGGAGGTGTCCTATCTGTTGCTGAACGGCGAACTGCCGAACAGGAAGCAGCTGGAAGAGTTCGAAGGGAACATCCGGTACCACTCCCTGGTGCATGAGACGATGAAGCACTTCTTCGAGTTCTTTCCGAGCAATGCCCACCCCATGGGCATCCTCTCGGCGATGATCAACTCGTTGAGCACCTTCTACCCGAAGAGCCAGGACCCGAACCGTCCGAAGCAGGACGTGGAACGCACGATCTACCGCCTGATCGCGAAAATGCCGACGCTCGCGGCCATCAGCTACAAGAACAATCTGGGGCATCCCTACATGTATCCCAACAACAAGCTGGGGTACGTCGAGAACTTCCTGTACATGATGTTCGGCATGCCCACCGAGGAGTACGTGGGCGACCCGGTGGTGGCCGACGCGCTGAACAAGTTGCTGATCCTCCACGCCGATCACGAACAGAACTGCAGCGCCAGCACGGTACGCATGGTGGGCAGCAGCCAGGCGAACCTGTACAGCGCCATCAGCGCGGGCATCGCGGCCCTATGGGGTCCGTTGCACGGCGGCGCGAACCAGGAGGTGATCGAGATGCTCGAGACCATCCGCAACGACGGCGGGGACATCCAGAAGTGGGTGAACAAGGCCAAGGACAAGAACGATCCGTTCCGCCTGTTCGGCTTCGGACATCGCGTGTACAAGAACTTCGACCCGCGCGCCACGATCATCAAGAAGAGCTGCGACGACGTACTGAAGAAGCTCGGGGTGAACGACCCGGTGCTGGACATCGCCCGCAGCCTGGAGGAGGTCGCGCTGAAGGACGAGTACTTCATCGAACGCAAGCTGTACCCGAACGTGGATTTCTACAGCGGCATCATCTACCGCGCCATCGGCATCCCCACGCGCATGTTCACGGTGATGTTCGCCTTGGGCCGTCTGCCGGGCTGGATCGCCCAGTGGAAGGAGATGGTGGAGAACAAGGAGCCCATCGGCCGCCCGCGCCAGATCTTCACCGGCGCTGTGAAACGCGACTATACGCCGTTGAAGGACCGCGCCTGATCCTTTCCGATCCGTTTACTTCGCACCCGTCAAATCGCCCCCATGAACATCAAGAAGATCGCTGGATTGCTCTGCTGGTTGCTGGCCTTCCTCGTGCCGGCGCGTTTCGCTCTGTTGGAGACCGATCATCTGCAGGTCCAGAACATCCCGGGACTGATCGCCTTCGTCAGCTTCGTCTTTCTGGTATTCCTCGGCTATTGGCTGGTGGACAGCTCCGCCGCAAAGAGCGAAAGCCACGGTCATTGATCGGGCTTACCGCCATGCGAAAGGTCCCTCTGCGGGACCTTTCTTTTTTGCATGGAGCTTGGGGAGGGCCTACTTGCCCTCCGCCTTCATCTTCTCGCGCGCCTTCTTCTTGGGGTCGTGCAGCGTGAACACCCGCGAGATGTTGAAGCCGTACATGATGTCGCCCTTGAAGAAGTTGTACCGGGTTTCCGCGATGTAAGAGCGCTCGTACATCCCGCTGCTGTTGGTGAAGTGCAACTGGAAGACGTGTCCCCCGGTCTCTATGTCGAAGCCCATCGAGACGGAACTCTGGAAGTCCTGGCGCCAACCCTGCTCCGGCAGGATGTAGAAGCACTCCGCGTTCAAGGAGATCCGGCGGGTGAGCTTCTGCCGTCCGCCAGCCCCGACGAAGAGGATGTCATTCTTTTCGCGGTTGGAGGCGACCAGGTTGCGATGCACCACGCCGGGCATCAATTGGAAGGAGAAGTTCTTGCTGAATTTGCGCCCCACGATCGCCTGGATGCTGTTGGAGAGCCGGTGCGTGAAATAATCCGTGCGCCCTTCGCCGTACCAGGGAACCTCCTCCGCAGGGAGCGTGGTCATGCTCGCGGATACCAGAACGGCCAGGGTGATGGGCATTTTGCAACCCGCATCGCATTGGCGCAATACCTTGTACTTGACGAACCCGTCGAGGGTCTTGTCCTCCTTGCTCCTGCCCACACCGATCATGATCCGGTCCGTGAGGCCATAGTCCAGTCCGAGCCGGATCGTGGCGAAGTCGAGCCCGAAGAAATTGTTCACCCCCTCGGAGAGCAGCCCGAAACGGTGCTGGATCTTCACATCCAGAACGCCGTGCGCCGTGTTTTCCAGGCTATGCCCATTGATCACACGTGTGGTCTTGAAGCTGGCCGTCGTGTATTCGACGGTAGCGCTGTCCTGGCCGAGCAACGCCAGCAGGTCGTCCTGGGCGAAGGTGCAGGTGGCGACAAGAAGGGACAGGGAGAGTACTTGACGACGCATGTGTGTGGGGGGTTTGGTGGGTCCGTAAAACGCGGGCTCCCCGATCTTCCAGGAAGCCCGCGTCGGCCGGCCATCGGCCGGTAAGGAAATCCTTGCTTACATCTTTTGGAGGTCCATCCGGGCTGTCACCTTGATCTCTTCGGCCACGTTCACTCCACCGGGCACTTTGATACCGTGATCCCCGGGTTTCACGACGAAATCGCTGGTGGCCTTGATCCCTCCGGCAGCATCCACTTCGACGACGCCGTTCAATGTGCGCTGTTGCTTCACCCCATGGATGTCCAGTTCGCCGGTGAGGGTCACGTCATACTTCCCGGCCTTGGTGGCGTTGTCGGCCGTGAACCCGGCCAGCTTCCCCTTGAACTCGCCCTTGGGAAAGGTGTTGCTGTCCATGTAGTTCTCATTGAAGTGCTCCTGCATGAGGGCCTTCTCGAATTCGAACGCCTTGATCAGCATGGATACCTGTACCTGTCCGCTGGCGAGGTCCCAAACGGCCGTCGCCTTGTGGTTCACCGCGTCGATGTTCTCCATCGGGGTTTCGGAGTGGAATGTCACCTCACCGGTGCGGGTGGAATAGCGCTGTTGGGCGAAAGCGAACGCCGGGAGGAGGAAGGCGCTGAGACAGATGGCACGGTTCATTGTTCTGGGTTTGATCAGGGGTTGTTCAAGTATCATTCCACGGCTGCGCAACGCTGCAAAAGCACGTCGAGCATGAAGCCCGCGCAGAATCCTTTGATGGTGACGTTCTGGCCCTTTTGCCAAGCGAGAACAGCGTCAGGGGGAAATTCACAGACCACGGCACCCATGGCATCTCCTGTTTCCAGCAACACATTCACGGGGCCGTTCCCTGGGCTGCTCACCTCGCGAACAGTGCCTTTCACCTGAAGCACCTTGTCGTTGTACAGCTTCCCCGCCGCCACTTCGTCCTGGCTGAATGCTTGGAAGAGTGCGACAGCATCCACGTCGACATCCGCCGCCCTCTCCGAAGCGGTCGGTGTCTTCGCATTGTACATCCGGTATGCGAAAAAGCAACCGGCGCCGAGCAGCAGTATTCCAATGATGAGAAGGTTGCGCTTCATGCTGTTCAATCGTTCAGGGCCCCGGCATCCAGCCACTTCGTTATCAGCTCCAGCTCACAAGCGGTGAGCGACCCTCCATCGGGCATCCGTTGGGTCACTACGACCGCATCCCGGAATGAGCCATCATCAACCACCCCCTTGACCTGGGCATAGGTGATCAGCTCGCCGTTGTCCCCGTTCGGTCCGTGGCAAGTGCTGGCGTAGCAATTGGCTTGGAGGATGGGCTGGATCTTCGCGGCGTAGCCGAAAACGCTGCTGTCACATGCGGGCCCATACAGGTCCTCCTCATTGTCGTAGTAGCATCCGATGAACAACACGCAGCAGAGCGAGAGAGCGAGCGGTGAACGCATACGGGACATCAGTTGTTTGGTGCGCCGTCCTGTATCCAGGTCAGCACCTGCGATATACGACATTGGGACAACATCGGACCACTGGGGGGCATGGGCTCCGCGCCGGTCTGATGTTGGATGGCTTGGGCCAGCCGGCCGTCCGCCGCTACCGCGTTCAGATCGTTCCAGCCGCTGAAGTCCAACCCACCCTGCGGGTTGCTGGCGCCATGGCATCCATCGCAACGATCCTCGATAATGGGCAGGATCGTGCCTGAATAGGTCACAGCCCCCATCTGGCAACCACCTTCACAGGAGTTGTTCTGGGCGCCCTGGGCGAGCCATGCTTGCAAGGTGGCCATGTCCTGTCCGGTGAGCTGGTTCATGGAATCCGGTGGCATCGCATCATCACCGATCTCATCCCATATGTCGTCGAAGTACTCATCGTTGGTCACACCGGCGTAGCTCGTGAGCACCACGTCGTCATTGGCATCCGAAGGCATGTTATGACAGCCGCTCATCGTACAGTTCTGAACGAATATAGGCAGCACCTCCTGTTCGAAATAGGCCGTACCCGGATCGCAGGTGTCCCCGGGCTCGGGCTCAACGCCTCCTCCATCGTCCGGAATGACCTCGCCCGGGCTCACCATGGGTTCATGCATGCACGACGTGAACAACACACTGGCCACGAGCGGTAACATGAGCACAAGACCTCGTCCATTCATCGTTCGATCCATGTTGTGGTATCGTCCTCCATTCGAGCGTTGTGCGAAATTCCATGCATCGACCCCGCGGTCCGTGCTCCGGAAGGATGGAACGGGCATCCGCACCGATGTGGCGGTCCGACGTGAACTCATGCGGGCCCGCTCGCGGATCCGGGTTGTCGGACCGGTCCACGGGAACGAGGAGGCGGAAAAGTCAGGAACCGGCGAGCCAGCGCTTGAACTCGGCCGAGCGCTCGCTGCTCACCACGGCGTCCTCGCCATAAGGCGGGTCCATGATCACCTTCACGCGGCTCTTGCTGTAAGCGAGCAGCTCCTTGATGCTCTGGAAGTGGACGATCACCTGGCGGTTCAGGCGGAAGAATTTCTCCGGGTCCAGTTGCGGCTCCAGTCGGTCGAGGCTTTCATCCAGCGGCAGATCGCGGCCCTCGCGTGTGCGGAGGAAGGTGTTCTTCTCCAGTGAATGGACGTAAGCGATGTCCTTCGGCTCCACCACGCGGAAGCGATCGCCGAACCGGATGAGGAAACGTTTGATCGGGGCTGCGGCCACCTGCTCGTTCAAGGTCTGTTCATGCGCCAGCGTGGACAGGTCACGCACCAGCCCCAACGAACGCAAACGGGCGATGGCGGCGGCGAGTTCCTCCTTCTTCACCGGTTTCAACAGGTAATCGAGCGCATGCACGCGGAAGGCCTTCAACGCGTATTCATCGAAAGCCGTGGTGAAGATCACCGGGCATTCCACCGCCGTGCGCTGGAACACCGCGAAGCTGTCGCCATCGCTCAGCCGCACGTCGAAGAGGGCGAGGTCCGGCGCGGGGTTGGCCTTGAGCCATTCCACGGTGGCGGCGACCGAAGTAGTGTTGGTCACCACCTCCGCGTCAGGCGCCACTTCCGCGAGCAGCTTCACCAGGCGGTTGAACGCGGCCACTTCATCTTCAACGATCAGGATCCTCATACTGTGGGGGGTATCAGTGGGAGACGGGCCACAAAGTGGTCATTCTCCCGGCCGATGGACACCTTTCTGGGCGTGATCGCCGTGAAACGTTGGCGGATGCTGTCAATGCCGAAACCCGTGCTCCTCACCGCCGTCTCGCGTGGGCGGAAGGGATTGGACACCGTGAGCATGTCCCCATCGGTGGCGATGGTGACGAGGAGCGGTTCGGCGTCTGTCGCCCGGTTGTGCTTCAGGGCGTTCTCAACGAGCAATTGGACCGTGAGCGGTGGCACTTCGGCATCGAGCATGTTCTCCGCGACCCGGGTCTCCAGGCGTATGCGTTCGCCGAAGCGGCGCTGTTCAAGGAAGAAGTACGTGTCCACCAGTCGGAGTTCATCCCGCAACGGGATCAGCTCCCTGTCCCGCACCTGGAGGATCTCGCGGAAGAAATCGCTGAGCTGCTCCACATGCTTCACGGCCTTGTCCGGCGCTTCCTCGATCAGGCCGATAAGCGTATTGAAGCTGTTGAACAGGAAGTGGGGGTTCACCTGGCTGCGCAGCACCTGCATCTGGAAGCGGACCTTCTCGCGCTCCATTTCGGCCTGCGCCTTTTCCATTCGATCGCGCGCCCTCAGGCGCCCGTCCCGCAGACGCACCGCGGTGAAAGCCATGAGCGCGAGCAGCGCGAGCCCCAGCGCGATGGCCCAAGGACGTTGCCACCAGGGCGATGCGACGGTGAAACTGAACGTATCGGCGACGGCGTCCTGTACACGCCGGCCGCCGAAGGCGTACACCTCGAAACGATAGCTTCCCGGAGCGAGGTGCGAGAACGTCAGCTCACGGTCACGCGTGGTGCGCAGCAGTGTGTCCGTACCGATCAGCCGGTAAGCGAACCGGATGTCCTCCGGCGCGTCGTAGTGGATACCGGTGAAGCGGAAGGTGATGAAATCATGATCGGCCGGAAGATCGGCGGGCACCTCGATGGGGAGTTCCTCCGCCCCTTGTCGAACGCTGGTAATGGAGGCCTGTACGCCGGCCCCGCGCTGCACGAAACCGGGAGAGAGCCGGAAGAGCCCGATCTCCGTGGCGATCCAGAGCGCTCCTTGGGCGTCCGTGGTGGCCGCGTTCATTTCGCCCTTCGCGCCACGCAGCCCGAGCAGGCTGGTCATTTCATCCGTGCGGCCGGAAGCGGGGTCGATCACGAAGGCGCCGCCGTCACCGAACATGAACAGGCGGCCGGCGAAGAAGGTGAGGGAATAAACATCGCTCATCACCGCTCCGGCATCAGCGGCCACGGCGACCAGTCTTTCACGCTCCACACGATAGATCCCGGTGGAGGGCCCACAGGCCCATGCATGGCCATCATCGTCCGCACAGAGCGAATAGAAGGTTCGATGCCCGGCTCCTGCACCGGTAAGCATCCGGGCCGTACCGTCCCGCTCCACCCTGATGACACCATTGCCATCGGTCGCCACGAGCACCGCGCCGTCCGCCAACGGAAGCACGTCGTACGTGAACCCGCTGCCGGGGATGGGCACTTTCGTCGTCACCCCCATGGGCGTCGGGCCCATCGTGTGCCGGTAAAGCCCATCGAGCGTAGCGAACCAGACCGTATCGTTCCTGTCGTGAATGGACAGCACATTGTCGTTCAAGGGAACAGGCGTTCCAGCGAAGTGCTGCGGTGGCCCATTCTGGATGATGCGGAAGACGCCGTTGCCGAACGTGCCCGCCCAAAGCGCGCCCCCGATGTCCTTGCGCAGGCTCACCGGCCGCGTGGAGCTATCGACCGGGAGCTGGAAACGCTGGAGCCGATGGTCTTCTTGGAACGTGTTCGCGTGTATGAAAACGCCCTTGGCACTGGCAAAAGCTATCCGGTTCCCCGGGCCCGGAGCGATGGCCGTGATCCCCCGCATGTCCACCCCTTCGTGTTCCGGAGTGACCAGGACATCGACGTCCGCTCGCCGCAGGATGGACGAACCGTCGCACCACCAGACGGCGCCGTCGTTGCCCAGCAGAAAGTCCAGAACCTGCGTTCCTGCTCCTTGACCGCTCCCGGTCGGCCGGTAGTAGGCGAGACCTTGGGACAGGTCGCACACCACGGTGCCCTGCCCGGCAACGCCCATCCAAACACGCCCGGCGGTGCTGGCGATGCGGTTAATGGCACCACCGGTCCATGTGCTGTCCAGAACGCGGACACCTTCACCCGTGTGGATCGGGTCAAAACTGAACGCCCCGCCCCGATCGGTGCCCGCAACGACATGACCACCATCGGACATGTGCAGGGCCAGCACCAGATTGTCCGTCGCGCCCTGCTCCTCCCCGACTTTCGCTACCACCCGACCCTGCAGGTCGGCGATAGCGATACCCTGATCGGTCGCGATCGCCACATGTTCAGGGCCTGCCTGACATTGCGCGTTCACGTGGGCATCATTCAGCCCATTCGCGGCGGTGAGCCGTGAGAGCGTGCCCTCGCGCCAGATATGCACACCGCCGCCGTAGGTGCCGGCCCATATGCCACCAAGTCCATCCTGGATGAGCGAACGGACCGGGTTCGAACGATAGAGAGTATCCGACCACAACGTGTCACAACCGGAACCATCACAGCGCAGCACCGCACCACTGGCCAGTGCCGCGAGCACACCCTCCTTTCCAGCGCACAACGCCAGGACCGCATCGCTCTCTGTGCGGAGAACGGGATCCGTGCGGTCGCCATCGGTGCGAAAAAGTCCCCGGTCGCTGCCGAGCCAAAGCAGACCCTGGGCATCCTGGGCCAGACAGGTGGCATGCACGCTCTGCTGCCCATCCATGGCCGTCATCGTACGGACCAACGGGTATTGCGCATGCAGGAGGGTGCACGGGGCCGACAGCAGAGCGGCGATGATCGCCAGGCGCATCATTTAGCGGATGAGGGCCCGAAGAGCAGGTCCACTTTGACCTGCACGGTGGGTGCGAGCTTTTGCTGCACGACGCGCGGGATACGAATGCCGTGTTCAGCCAGCGCCACATCGAAGCGCCCGGTCACACGCAAGCCGGTCGGGGAAACGACGAGGTCGCACGCTATGATCCGTTCGCGAGAAACGCCATGCATGGTGAACTTGCCTTTGGCCCGGACGGCGTAGGTGCCCGGAGTGGAAAGATCCGTGTTCTCGATGATGCGGCCTTCGAACAGTGCGCTCGGCCAGGTCCTGCTCTCCACGTAGTTCTCCTGGAAATGCTCCGACTGCGTCGGGCTGTTGAACCCGGCGAAGGAACGCATGGGGATGCGCACGACGAAGTCCCTGTTCCTGATGTCCAGTATACCGGAAGCTGCACGACTGCTGGCCGCTATGCGCTCCAGTGGCGCATCACTGACGAAGCTCACATCGCTCTTCTGCACCGCGCACAACACGCGCTGGCCGACCACTCCGGAGACACAGCACAGCGCGAGGACCGCGATGGGGTAGCGCATGTTCGGCCCGGACACGCCGTGAAGGTAGGCCGGAGCTCAACGGCGGACCACGAGCGTGGCGCCCTGTCGCGATGCGGAGCGGTGGGTAACGAGCACATAGGCACCTTGGGAAATGGACGCCAGCGTGAATTCCTGGGATGGGCCTGCCGCGGTCCCGGACCAACACGTACGTCCAGTCTGATCCACGAGCGTCAGCAGGTCACCGGCCATGGAGCCGCTCACGAGCAAACGGTCGCCCTGAACAGAAGCCTGGAGTTCCCGGACAGGTGGCCCGGCTTGTGTCGTCGAGGTGGAGAGACAGGTCGTTTCCGCGATGAACCTCTCGGTGGAGGCGAGCGAATCGAGCAAAGGCGACAGCGCTTCCGCCTCATCCAGCACATGAAGGCGCAGCCAGAGGTCGGTCATGTCGGTCACTACGGCGTGCTGTTCTTCACGCGTGATCGTCAGGTCCGGTCCGCACGTCAATTCTCCGAAGGAGCAGGTGAAGCTATCATCCCCGAAATAGCAGTGTCCCCCTCCCGTGATGTTGATGAAAGCCTTGCAGGGCACGGTCAGCGCTTCGTACATCGGGCCTTGGTGGTCGGCGATGGGTGTGACGCAATCCTCGCTGGCCGAGAATACCAGGGTCGGGACCAGCACGGAAGGAGCGGCGGCCACAGCGCTCGGATCGGTCTCAGCGGGCGCCAGCGTCACCAGCGCCGCGATGCCCGCGTTGCCCGCAGCGCCCAGGAACGCGGCCCCGCCACCCATGCTGTGGCCTATAAGCACGGCCTTGGGAAGCACATGCTGGTAGAAGGGACTGGAAGGCACATCATTGGCGGCCAGCAGATCCGAGGCGACGAACGCGACATCACGACCGAACGCCTCATGGTCCGGAGCGAATCCCGCCTCGGTATTCGGCAGCGCCACGATATACCCGAGCGGTGTGTAGTGTTGCCATAGATAGGCATAGGCATCCGTGCCCATGACGAAGCCATGCCCAATGACGATCACAGGGAACTGTCCGTCCTCCACCGGCATGTCGTTGCCGGCTTCCAACGCGGGATAGTGAACTTCACAAGCGATGTCGCGATCACGTTCCGCGTCGTAGAACGTGATGTTCCGATCACCGATCGCGTAGGGTTGCGCGGAAGAGATGAGCACCAACGCGCAGGCACAGACTGTCACCAGGTAACGCATGAGCCGGTAACACCCATGCCGTCAAAATGTTCATTGCACCACAAAACGGGAACCCCCGCTCTCGCCGGGCTTGGGCGAAGAGTGAGGATCGCCCGCGGCGGGCTTTCCCTTGAGGGGTAGCTTCAACCAGCCCGAACGCTTCGCGTGCCGGCTTGTTGTTCGCGTTCGCTTTGGCAAGCGAGCTTGCCACGCTACTACGAACAACAAGCCCCGCTTTCGCGGGGCTGCTTGGCGGAGAGGGAGGGATTCGAACCCCCGGTACCCTTGCGGGTACTTCTGTTTTCGAGACAGACCCGATCGACCACTCTGGCACCTCTCCTTTCGTCCCCTTGGCCGGTGGTACGGCGAAAGGGGGCGCGAAGATAGGCGGGCACCTGTACCGGCCCGCTCATCAGTTCTGGGGCGCATGGGCGTTATTTCGCAGCCCCTGTTCCATGCGCGTCATGCTCCTGTCCCTCCCCCTGATCCTGGCATTGGCCTGTACGGAAACCCAGCCGCTCACCGAGCGCTCGCCGGACTATTGGGCGCCGCAGGAGCTGGTGTGTGAGGATCGCGTCTACAGCCCGACGATCGGTACGGTGCAATTCTTCAAGAAGGGGTTCGAACTCGCTCCCCCGGTGATCGAACTGGGCGCCCAGGAACCGCTGATACTGCGGTTCGACGACCTGCAGCCGGACCCGGAGCAACTCTCCTACACCCTGGTCCACTGCGATGCGCAATGGCAGCCGAGCGACCTGATGACCAGCCAGTACATCGCGGGTACACCGACCGATTTCGTCTCTCCGGCCGAGCAGAGCCGGATGACGCTCCAGCCCTTCATCCAATACACGGTGGAGGTGCCGAACGAGTTCATGCGGCCCTCCATCGCGGGCAACTACCTGCTCAAGGTGTTCCGCAACGGCGATGAGGAGAACCTGTTGCTCACGCGCCGTTTCCTCGTGTTCGAGCAGCGTCTTGACGTACAGGCCACGGTGCAAGCGAGCCGCGATGTGGAGCTGCGGGACATCGCCCAGCAGGTGGATCTGGTGGTGCGCTACCCGGGAATGACGATCACCGATCCCTTCGGCGACATCCGGGTGACCATTCTCCAGAACATGCGCTGGGATGATGCCCGCACGGGCCTCAAGCCGAAGTTCTTACGTGAGCACGAGCTGGTCTATGACTATCCCAAAGAGGGACAGTTCCTGGGGGGCAGCGAATGGCGCGTGTACGATCTGAAGAACACGCGGTACGTCACCAACGAGATCCAACGGATCGGCCGGTCGCCCGATGGACTGGATGAGGTGTTCCTGCTTCCCGATGAGAAGCGCAACATCCGGGTGTACGTGGAATCTCCGGACCTGAACGGAAAGCTGTTCGTGCGCAACGACCAGATGGATGGCGATCCGCTCGGTGCGGACTACACCTGGGTGGACTTCACGCTCAAGCTCGACGGTCCGCTTTCCAGCGGGGACATCTACGCGTACGGCGGTTTCAGCGATTTCCAATGCAAGAAAGAATACCGCATGGTGTGGATGCCTGACCTGAAGGCCTACACCTTGCGCGCGAAGATCAAGCAGGGGTTCGTGAACTATTGCTACGCCTATC
>JAGODO010000324.1 GCA_017998165.1 Flavobacteriales bacterium
CGCCGCGCTATCGAGCGTACCATCGGTCTTGTACACCTTCTGTTCCGGTGGGGAGATGCTCATCTTCACGATCATCCCCACCAATGTTCCGGGGTTCTTCGCTACGAGATCCTGCTGATAGCTCTTGATGGTCTCCTCGTAGCCGACCAGACGCTCCTTCAACGCGGCCTTCCGGATCGGATCAGCGGTCGCCTCGCGCTCTTTGTGCAGCGCGTCCGCCTCCTTGCGTTGCGCATTGATGAACCGCACATAGTCCATGAATACCTGGTTCTCGGCGCTTTTCTGGATCTCGAGCTTCGCGCCCAGGTCGGTGGTGTCGGAACTCATGACCACCAGCGGTTCATTGGCCAGGAACTCGAAATAGCGGGGGCCGGGGATCACCACGGCGTAGACCCCGGGTTTGTACCCCTTCTTGTTGGCGAACACCACTTTGCCTTTCGCATCGGCGATGGCGGTGTCGTTGTAGAGCAGTTTGTTCCCGTAGTAGTTCGCCAGATAGATCGTGTCTTTGACGACACCCTTGATGGTGAATTCGAAACGCCGTTGGTCCTTCGGGTCCGAAGAGCCCGTGGGGGGCTTCTGAGCTGTGGCAAGAAGGACCAGGAGCAGGGCTGAAGCCGTGGCGGACTGTCGCATGTGTAGGCACCGGTCGTTTCATCCGGACCGCGGTCAAAAGTAGCCGGAGGGCCTCCCCAAGGCCCCGGCCATTAACGGTTCGTTAAGAATGGCCGATCGCGGGAAGCGCCCTTGGACCCAGGGGGGGAGGCGGATGTCAACAATCCAAGGTTGAGGGGGAAGCAACCGGCGGCCGTGCGCGGCGTCTTCCTTCCGACCTATCTTTGACAACCAAGCCCAGCGAACCATGCAACGTCTTTTCGCTTCCCTCATTTTCAGCGGTGCGGCTTTGTTCACCATCGCTCAGAACCGCAACATCACCGTTACCGACACCGATGTGATGCGCGCCAGCGCTACGGAGCACACCGGTCTGGTGGACAAGACGGTGACCTTGGATGCGGACCAGAAGGCCAAGGTCCTTGAGATCTATATGAACTACGAACGGCAGTTGGAGGGCATGAACCAGCGGTACGAGAAGGCTGGTATGAGCAAGGAGGAGCGCGAAGTGGAACTGGCACCCCGTTGGGCCGCGATGGAACAGACCGTGGACGAGCAGCTCGCTGCCGTGCTGAACAACGACCAGATGGGCAAATGGCGCGAAGCCAGGAAGTGACCCTTTGAATGATCACATCGAACGCCTCGGGTAACCGGGGCGTTCGTCATTCCGGGGGGTAGTTGTCGGTTGCCCGTTGTCGGTCGTCTGGCTTTGTGGTAGGATCGTGTTCGAGAAATGCCCAGATGGGTCCATCGGCAGCCGGACAACCGACAACGGACAACCAGCAACCGGGTTTTAACCCACCGCTGTCTTGAACTCGCTCGTGGTATGGAACTCGATCGCCGGGTAGTTCCGGCGCTCCAGGTCCAGCATGTACGCTGAGGGGGCCATGAACACCGGGTTCGCATCCTTGTCCTGCAGGATCTGCAAACCCTTCACGCGGATGAAATCCTGTAAGGCGACCGGATCATCACTCGTCAGCCAGCAGGCCTTGTGCGCCTGGATGCTCTGGAATTCGCACACCGCCCCGTACTCGTGTTCCAAGCGGTACTTGATCACGTCGAACTGCAGCTCACCCACGCAGCCCACGACCTTCTTGTTGCCCATGGGCTGCGTGAAGAGCTGTGCCACGCCCTCGTCCGTCAACTGCCGGATGCCTTTTTCCAGCTGCTTGCTCCGCATCGGGTCCTTGTTGATCAGCTCGCGGAACAGTTCGGGCGAGAAGGCGGGGATGCCCCGGAAGTTGAATTTCGCGCCTTCGGTCAGCGTGTCCCCGATCTTGAAGGTGCCGGTATCGAACAGGCCGATCACATCGCCGGGCCAGGCTTCCTCCACGATGGTCTTCTGCGCCGCGAGAAAGGTGGTCGGCGTGGAGAAGCGTACCTCTTTTTCGAGCCGCACGTGATGGTAGTACGTGTTGCGGTGGAATTCACCGGAGCATACGCGCAGGAACGCGATGCGGTCGCGGTGGTTCGGGTCGAGGTTCGCGTGGATCTTGAAGATGAAACCGCTGAAGTCCTTGCTCTCCGGTGAGATCGGCCCCTGGTCGGTGGGGCGCGGGGAAGGAGTGGGAGCGATGCGCACGAAGGTGTCCAATACCTCCTTCACGCCGAAGTTGTTGAAGGCGCTGCCGAAGAACACCGGTGCCACTTTCCCCGCGCGGTATTTCTCGATGTCGAGTTCGCCGTAAACGCCGTTCACGAGTTCCACCTCCTCGCGCAGCAGGTTCGCAGCGTCTTCGCCCACTTCCTGGTCCAGCCGCGGATCCTTCAGGTCGGTGATGCTCACGCTCTGCGCCTCCACCTTCGTCTTGATCGATTCGAAGAGCTTCAGATCGCCATCGTACATGTCGTACACGCCCTTGAACGTCGCGCCGATACCGATGGGCCAGCTCAGCGGCCGCACCTTGATCGAGAGTTTCGATTCCAACTCGTCCAGCAGGTCGAAGGTGTCCCGGCCCTCCAGGTCCATCTTGTTGATGAAGACGATGACCGGCGTATCGCGCATGCGGCACACCTCCATCAGCCGCTCGGTCTGCGCCTCCACGCCCTTCACGCAATCCACCACCAGCACCACGCTGTCCACGGCGGTGAGCGTGCGATAGGTGTCCTCGGCGAAGTCCTTGTGGCCCGGCGTGTCCAGCAGGTTGATCAGCTTGCCCGCGTACTCGAAGGTCATCACCGAGGTGCTCACGCTGATGCCGCGCTGCCGCTCGATCTCCATGAAGTCGCTCGTGGCACCCTTGCGGATCTTGTTGCTCTTCACCGCGCCCGCCGTCTGGATGGCCCCACCATACAGCAGGAATTTCTCCGTGAGCGTGGTCTTGCCCGCATCCGGGTGGCTGATGATGGCGAAGGTGCGCCGGCGGGCGATCTCGTCGTGGAGGGACATGGCTGCTCCGCCTGCGCTGGTGCTATGGCGGGTGAAAAAGGAGCGCGAATGTAGAATGCCTGCAATGACGCGGCTTCACGACGCAGCGGATCGCCCCCGACCACGATCGATCGTTCAAAACCTCCCGCTCCCCCCGCCGATCGCCATTGGTCATGCCCCGCACATTTGGGCAACACTGTTCCTTGATCGGATGAAGAAGAAAGACCGGAAGATCTTCGTGCTGGATACATCGGTCATCCTGTACGACCACTCGGCCATCGAATGCTTCCAGGAGCACGACGTGGCCATCCCCATACAAGTGCTGGAGGAGCTCGACACGTTCAAGAAAGGGAATGACACCATCAACTTCGAGGCGCGGGAATTCATTCGCCACCTCGACGGCATAGCCAAGGGCGATCTGCTCACGGACTGGACACCGCTGAACGGTTCCACGAAGGGCCAGTTCAAGGTGGTGGCCAAGCACGACCTCAATGGCGTGGACGCCACCAAGGTGTTCCAGGACGGCAAGGCCGACCACCAGATCCTGAACGCGGCGCTCACGCTGCAGCGCCAGAACAAGGACCGCAAGGTCGTGCTGGTGACCAAGGACGTGGCCCTGCGCCTGAAGGCCAAGAGCCTCAACATCAACAGCGAGGACTACCTCACGGGCAAGGTGCGCGACGTGCGCGATGCCATGTACAGCGGCCGCACGGTGATGGAGGACGTGGATGAGACGCTCATCGACACGCTGTTCGAACAGGGGCACATGCCCATCGAGGACATGGGACTGGCCAAGCCCACGGGCAATCATTTCTACATCCTCAAGCACAAGAAGAAGAGCATCCTCAGCAAATACGATCCGCGCACCGGACAGGTACACCGCGTGGAGAAGCACAGCATTTTCGGCATCAGTCCGAAGAACGCTGAGCAGACCCTGGCCATGGCCGCGTTGATGGATCCCGAGATCAAGCTGGTGACCTTGCAGGGCGCGGCCGGAACCGGAAAAACCCTGCTCGCATTGGCCTGTGCATTGGAATTGCGGCGCGACTATCGCCAGATCTACGTGACCCGGCCGGTGGTGCCGCTGAGCAACAAGGATATCGGCTACCTGCCGGGCGACATCCAGAGCAAGCTCGACCCCTACATGCAGCCGCTGTGGGACAACCTGAAGCTGATCAAGGGTCAGTTCGAAAAGCACGACAGC
>JAGODO010000052.1:0-13711 GCA_017998165.1 Flavobacteriales bacterium
CCGGGACCTGGAAAACCGAACACATGCGCTTCGTGTTCCGCCCGGAAGCGTAGTCCCGACCATCCGTCCTGAAGCAGCCCCGGCCTTCGCGCCGGGGCTGCTCTTTTTGCGCCATGATCTTTCGCCAGCGGCTGTAACAAACCGGGCAGCCTCGCTGTCCTACGAGCAGAACACCGCAGAACATGAAGCCCTTGAACCTCCTCGCCATCGCTATTTGTATACCCCTCGCCTCGTTCGCGCAGACCGATACGGCGCGCGTCGATACCACCACGGAGCGCGGCCTGGACCAGCACAGATTGGAACTCGGCCTCAATTCCAAGCACGGGGCCTACGCCCAAGTGAAGGACAACGATAACGATGGCAACGACACCATCCGCATCGAACTGAAGCACCAGGTCATCCGCATCATCAGTACCAAGAAACTGTCCTCCGTTCTCAGCGCGGACAGCTTGACGGATGATCTGCGGGATGCCCGCCGCGAACGCCGGAACACCTTCACCTACTGGAGCGGCATCGACGTCGGCATCAACTCCTTCATCACCTCCGACGGCCGATATGGCGATGGCCCCAAGGCCGGCCCGATGCTGTTGGACAACCTCCGCAGCCGTTGGGTGAGCATCAACTTCATGGAACAGAAGTACGAGTTCGGGAGCCACCACGCCGGGTTCTTCTGGGGCCTGGGGCTGGAGTTCACGGGCTACCACCTGAGCGAGAACGCCACCTTGGGCTACAACGGGGACAGCACCTTCGTCACTTCCGTGGAGAACCCGCAGTTCACCAAGAACAAGCTGCGGCAGATCGGCCTGCGCATGCCGCTCATGTTCGAGTTCAACACCAAGAGGGCACCACTTCCCGCATCGCCGGAAGAATGGAAGAAATTCCACGATAAGAACGGGTTCGACCGCAAGGGCAACTTCCACTTCGCCGCCGGGGTGGTGGGCAGCTGGTACTTCGACACCATGTACAAGCAGAAATTCCGTGAGGGTGGCGAGAACAAGAAGGTGCGCGACAAGGGCGACTACAACCTGCTGCCCTACCGCGTTTCGGCCCGGGCGCAGATCGGTATCGGGAGCTGGAACCTCTTCGCCGAGTACGGCCTGACACCGCTCTTCGAGAAGGGCACGGCCCCGGAGGTCATGCCGGTCACCGTGGGCCTCACGCTCATCGGCTTCAACTAGGAAAGGCGCGCGCGACAAGGGGAAAACTCACGAGCGCCGGCCCGGGGCCCCGTTCACCATAAGGTGGGCGGGGCTTCACCTATTTTCGCGGTCCTTTCAATAGAACCCCATGGGCCGCATCTTCGAAAAGCGCAAGCACAAGATCTTCGCGCGCAACGCCAAGCTCAGCAAGCTCTTCACCCGCATCGGCAAGGAGATCGCCATGGCCGTGAAGGCCGGGGGGCCGAACCCGGACGCGAACTCGCGGTTGAAGATGGCCATCCAGAACGCCCGAGGTATGAACATGCCGAAGGACAACGTGGACCGCGCCATCAAGAAGGCCGCAGGCGGGGAGGGCGTGGATTTCGCGGAGACCACCTACGAGGGCTATGCTCCCGGCGGCATCGCCATCTTCGTTGACGTGGCCACCAACAACACCACGCGTACGGTGGCCAACGTGCGCAGCTTTTTCACCAAGTGCGAAGGGACCCTGGGTACCACGGGCTCGCTTGCGCACGTCTTCGAGCGCAAGGCCGAATTCGTCATCGAGAACGCCGCGCTGAAGGGAAAGGACCCCGACGAGTTCGAGATGGAGGCCATTGACGCCGGTGCGGACGACGTGATCCGCGACGAGGAGGGCTTCATCATCCTGGCCCCTTTCACGGCTTTCGGTGCCATGGCCCAGAAGCTGGAGCAACTGGGTATCGAGAGCAAGAGCGCCGAACTGAAGCGCTTCCCCCTGTCCATGATCCCGGCCGACCTGGTGACCGCGCGCAACGTGATGAAATTGGTTGACCTGCTCGATGAGGATGAGGACGTGAACGCCGTGTACCACAACATGGAGCTCACGGAGGAGGTGGAGGCGGAGCTGGCGAAGGCCTGAGGGCATGTGCCCATGTGTCCGCGCACAGACCACCGCCACATGTGTTCATGTGCCCATGAATTGCCGAAGCCGATCGCGTTTTGTTCCATCATTGCCATGGCCGCATGCGCACATGGTCACATGGCATGACCTCCTGGCTCAAGGCGTCTTGAACCGCACGTGATAGCGGGTGCCCTTCTCGTTGCTTTCCACGGTGAGGAACCCGTTCAACTGTTCGACCAGGCTGTCGATCAGGCTCATGCCCAGCGTGGCGCCGTCGTGGGTGAGCTTTTCCTGCGGGATGCCGATGCCGTCATCGGTGTACAGCAGGTCGAACTCCCGGTCGCTCACGCGTGAGATCCGCAGGTCGATCAAGCCGCTCTCCCTGCCGACGAAGGCGTGCTTGAAGGAGTTCGTGATCAGCTCGTTCAATACCAGTCCCAACGGCACCATGGTGTCCAGGTCCAGGGTCAGTCCTTCATCGATGGCCGTCCGGTAGTGGATGGAGTCGCGCACATTGTTCAACTGCACCAGTTCAGCGAATAGCTCCTTGAGGTATTGACCGATGTCGAGCTGCACCAGGTCATCGCCCTTGTACAGCTTCTCATGGATGAGCGCCATGCTGGCCACACGGCTCTGGCTCTGCCCGAAGACCTGCTGGAGCTTCTCGTCCTCGATGGTCTCGCTCTGCAGCCGCAGCAGGCTGGCCACCACCTGCAGGTTGTTCTTCACGCGGTGGTGGATCTCCTTGATCAGGACGTGGATCCGTTCGTTCGCGCGCTCCAGCTTGTCCTTTTCCATCTGGAGCGCCAGGTTCTGCTCGAGGTCCCGCTCGCGCGCGGCCTTCAGGTTGTCGCGCATCCGGGCGAGGGCGTTCCCCAGCACATCCTGCTCACCGCGCAGCGGTACGGCGGTGTCGTAGTTCCCCTTGCCGATGGCGTCCGCGCTGGCGGCCAGCGATCGGATGTTGTCGATCATGCCGTTGAACGTGCGCGCCATCTGCCCGATCTCGTCGTTGGCGTTCACCGGCACATGGGCACGCACGTCGCCCAATGAAAGGGCGCTGGTGGCGCTCGTCACCTCATCCACCGTGCTGCGGATGCCCCGCATGATCACGAAGGCCATCACGCCCACGGCGCCCACCACACCGAGCAGCGCGCACAGGGTGATGATGAGCCTGCGCTCGGCGTACTGCGAGTTCGCCGCCGTGGCCGCGATGATGTCCGCGATGGAGCCTTCCTCAACCACCCGCAGGTGTTCCATGGCCTTGCTGCTCAGGTTCCACCACTCGCCCGGGGTCGAGCGCATACCACGGAGCGTCCGCTTCTCATGGATGGTGCCGATCATCGTGCGCATGTAGTTCACCTCATCGCCCCGGAACACGTCCCGGTAGAGCGTTTGCACCTCCTCCTGCGCGTCCCGCTGGAAGAGCAGCGTGTTGGTCTCGTACTGCGCGATGCGCTCGTTCAGTTCCCCGTACTGGGCCGGGGGTATGGTGTCCTCGGTGAGCGCCCGGGTGATGCGCGTGCGCAGGTCGTTCAGTGCCTCCTTCGCGTTCAGCAGGCTCAGGTGGGCGAACAGTTTCTCATTGGTCTCGGCGTCCATCGCCTGCCGGAAGATGAGGCCGAGGTACTCCACCTGCCGGCCGCTCATGCGGCGGTACTCGAGCTCGGCCTCCGCCGCGGCTATCCGTTTCTGCGTCACGCGCTCGCGCAGCACGCCCAGGATGGACAGCGTTGTACCGGGGCGCACCTCGGGGTCGAGCTGCAGCTCCGGGTCTTCCAGGCGTGCCCGCACATCATCCGTGGCCGTGCGGCGCAATTCCATGCGCTTCTCGTTCTCTTCCACGCCCACGAGCCACGCCACGGATTGCGCGCCTTCCTGTTGAAGCGCGTCCGCCAGATCGCCCAGCAGTTGGATGTTCCGGGACTGCGTGCTCACGTAGCCCAGCACATCGCGCCGCTTCAGGCTGCCGTCCACCTGCTTGCTGATGAGCAGCACCAGTCCCACCACCGGAATGCCCAGCGTGATGAGGAACTTGGTGCGTACGGGAAGATCGGCGAAACGCCAGGCCATGCGGTGTCCGCCGAAGCCTCGTGGCGAAGGCGGAGTCCGGCGAATGTAGGCGGAGGACATTTGCCACATTGTCCATGTGCCCATGCGGCCATGTGCGCATGTGCCCATTGCATTCCCGGGGGACACCGCGTGTTGTCCATGCGGGGAATGCTGTCCTGTCAAGGGCACAGGCAGTGCCAGACCCTGGGCGGACATATGGCACATGCGCACATGCACATGGCCTACTTTCGGCGCGATGGAGACCACTGAATCGAAGACCAACGCCGCGTTCGCCGCCCTCGACGCCAAGATCCAGCAAGCGCACCTCGGTGGCGGAGCGGAACGCATCGCCGCCCAGCACAAGAAGGGCAAGCTCACCGCGCGTGAACGCGTGGACCTGCTGCTGGACGAAGGCAGCTTCCAGGAGATCGGCCAGCTCGTGACGCACCGCAGCACCAACTTCGGGCTGGACGAACAGGTCTTCCTCGGTGATGGCGTGGTCACCGGCTACGGTACCATCGATGGCCGGCTCGTGTACGTGTTCTCCCAGGACTTCACGGTGCTCGGCGGCTCGCTCGCCGAAGCGCATGCTGAGAAGATCTGCCGCATCATGGACCTCGCGATGCAGAACGGGGCGCCCGTCATCGGCTTGAACGACAGCGGTGGCGCCCGCATCCAGGAAGGCGTCGTTTCGCTCGGCGGCTACGCCGACATCTTCTACCGCAACGTGCGCAGCAGCGGGGTGATCCCCCAGATCAGCGCCGTCATGGGACCCTGCGCTGGCGGTGCCGTGTACTCGCCCGCCCTCACGGACTTCGTGATGATGGTGGAAGGCACGAGCTACATGTTCGTCACCGGCCCCAACGTGGTGAAGACCGTGACGCACGAGACCGTCACGGCTGAAGAGCTCGGTGGAGCTTCGACGCATGCGTCGAAGAGCGGTGTGGCACACTTCACCGCACCCAACGGACTGGAAGCCCTGCGTGAATTGCGGCGGCTGTTTTCGTTCATACCGAGCAACTGTGAGGAGGACCCTCCGGCGCTCGAGTACACGCCGGGTGACGAGTCACGTCCGGAACTGGATACCATGATCCCAGAGAACGCCAACATGCCCTACGACATGCGGGCCGTGGTGAACGCCGTGATCGACCCTGACAGCAGCATGGAAGTACATGCGGACTACGCGCGCAACATGCTCATCGGCTTTGCCCGCGTGGAAGGCCGCACCGTGGGTATCGTCGCCAACCAGCCCGCCGTGCTCGCTGGAGTGCTCGACATTGACGCCAGCATCAAAGCCGCGCGCTTCGTGCGCTTTTGCGATGCGTTCAACATCCCGCTGCTCGTGTTCGTGGACGTGCCCGGCTTCCTGCCCGGCACCGATCAGGAGTGGCGCGGCATCATCGACCACGGCGCGAAACTGCTCTACGCCTTCAGCGAAGCGACGGTGCCGCGCATCACCGTGATCACGCGCAAGGCCTATGGTGGCGCTTACGACGTGATGAACAGCAAGCACATCGGCTGCGACATGAACTACGCCTGGCCCAGCGCGGAGATCGCCGTGATGGGAGCCAAAGGAGCGGCCGAGATCATCTTCAAGAACGAGATCGCCAAAGCAGCCGACAAGGAAGCGAAGTGGAAGGAGAAGGAGGCCGAGTACAAGGAGCAGTTCGCCAATCCCTACGAGGCCGCCGCGCGCGGATACGTGGACGAAGTGATCCGCCCGAGCGATACCCGCATCAAGGTCATCCACGCCCTGCGGATGTTGCGTAACAAGGTGGACAAGCTGCCGAAGAAGAAGCACGGGAATATCCCGTTGTGAACGGTGGGCAAGGGTGAACGAGCGAGAGGGTAAGAGAGTCGCGCCCTCTTACCCGCCCGCTCTTTTCCTCTCGCACGGTATCTATCTGGCGTTCAGCTTCACCGCTTTTTCCACCAGCCGCTCGTCGTTCACATACAACGTGCAGTGATAGGTGCCCGGGGCGAGCAAGGTCGTGTTCCACTCGTAAACATGTGAACCGGCGGTGCGAGCGCCTTCATCCTGCACCAAGGTTTTGCGACCCGTCGCATCCGTGATCTCCAAACGGACCCTTCCGGCGTTCGCCACCGTGTACCGCAGTTCGGTGCGGTCAGCCACCGGGTTCGGTATGATGCGGAGGTCAGTTTCCATCGCCCCGGTGGTGCTGGGCCCGGTGTGAAGCATGCGACTGTCACCACCGTTCACGCAGCATGCGGCCAACTGCTCTTGCAATTGGGCCACGGCTTCCTGCAAGCCGACGATCACGGCTTGTTGTTCTTTGAATCCAGCCACGATGAGTGGGGTCAGATCACCGGTGCTGATGGCCATGAAGTCCACCGCCGGATGTACCACTTGGCCCAGGCTGTCCAGTTCCGCCGGTTGATGGGCGTTGGTGACCATGTTGGGGAATTGCTGCGCGAACTGTTGTGCGATGAAACCATAGCGCGTTCCTTGTGGCAGGCCCATGTGCGGAAACGCCTCGCACAAGTACTGATACTGCTTGGGGTCGAGTTGCATCAGTTGAGCGGTGGCATTCTCCACAGGCGCGATATTCTCCTTCAGGTTCTCATCCGATGGAACGTATGTCGTGCCCGCGACATAGGTCCGTCCTGGAAAATACCCGGACCAGTCATTGGAACCGGTGCCCGGATTGTCGCCATATACGCTGTAGTTGCCGGTGGTCCCATGCCAGGCTGCACCCCGAACACCGTAGCTATCACCACTGATCAGATTGTCGGCGTAGGCAGTGGAGATGCCATAGAGACCATAGCTGTCAGCGACGCTGCCGGAATAGCTGTAGGCTTGGCCATAACCGCCGTAACTGTTACCTGTGATGGTGCCGCGCCCGTATGAAAGCCCAAACATGCCATAGCTTATTGCCGCGCTTCCGGTGGACGGGCCATTGACCAACCCGTACGTACCGGCCACATAGCGATCAATGGTGCCTCCTGTGATCTGTACTTCGCCACGAGCCCCTACCACATTGTTCGCCGTGCCCCCCGCCGCATTCACGTATCCGTAGGTCCCGAACGCGTCCGTCGTGGAGAGTCCCGAGGTCACCAGGTTCACCGTGCCACGCGCACCATAACCCTTGTTGATGTCCGTCGCGGAAGCATCCGATCCGATACCGAACGTCACCGTATTTCCGCTGGTCTCCGGCTCCACGCTGGCTACTAGGCCGCTCTGAACTACGCCTGAGGTATTTGCCTTCATGAGGCCGTGTATCGCACCCGTGGAATTGTCCAGTGAACGCACCGCATAGACATCCAGCTTTGTTTTGGGCACCGACTCACCGATACCGACCAACCAGTCCTTTTGCGGACAGCTTCCCGCACCCACCGGGTCGAAGGCGGTGTACATGCGGTTCGCGCTGGGAACATAGTTCCAATTGCAGCCGGAGCCTCCACCAGAACCGATGGTATATGCATAGCGCCAATACACCCGGCCGTCCAACGAATCGACGACCAATACCCGATCCAGCGAGTTATTGTGATACTGCGCCGGAACGCCCAAGCTTCGGATGCGAATGGTCTTGTCCAATACATCCAAACGCTCCTCCGGGACTTCCGGATAGCTGTTCACGAAATCGCCGATCCCCACAAAACCCTCCACGCGCGATCCTTCTTCTTTTTTGTGCGGTCGCAAGCGCATGATCTCCAGCCCTTCGAACTCGGAGGCCCCGCCATAGAGACCATCCGCCGCCAACGAGAAGCGGAAGGTGAAATTGTTCCAGTGGCTTCCACCGGGAAGCATGCGGTCATTACCCCACAGAGCGACCATGTCCGAACTGTCCGGCACCAGGTCATCCGAATTGCCATCGTGCGGGTAATCACGTAGCGCGTATTTGTGCCCGAGGTAGGCATAGGTGCTGTTGCCTGAGAAGGACACACCGTTCCGACAGAACGGACGGTAGGGCATCCATTCCGGAATGTCCAATGGATAGGGCGTCTCTCCCGGCCATCCGAAACCATCCACCAGATGCAGGCGTGTCCAGGGCATGATCATTTCGCCGGACGTCGCCGGTTCATCCATGTTGAGTGCATGCCCGATGGCCACGTAACCGATGCGGGAAATGCCGGTGTAGGCATTCAAGGAGAGCCCGCCGCCAGCGCGTGTTGAATCGTCGATCAGCCGAAGTCCGTTCCCGCGCGGCTCATCGTTATCGAGGATCTGGCCGGCCCCGTCATAGTTGGGCCGCCCGCGATGATTGCGCAACCACACTCCGCCATTCTGCCGCTTGCCCTGAATATTGAAGCCGAGATTCGTGTTCAGATCGCCCGGCGCGTTGTTCCGGCTATAGATCTCACCCATCTCCATCCCGAAGTTGTTAACTCCACCGTTCGTAGCCCTGTACATCCGCCAATGGCTGTCCGTCCCGTACGGGGTGGCACCGCCCGTGAACCATTCACTGTTGGTGCGGAACACCTCCCCGCTGCCAAGCTGGTGGCCGCTGATGGTGAGCAATGAAGGCGTTGTTGCATTCGTACCAACATTGGCACTCGGTACGCCAGCTTGCAGGAATGGTGTGCCGGGTGCAATCGACCACTGGGCGATAAGTCCCTGCGCAATTCCGGTGCAAGTCACGACCCAAATTGTGCGAGACAACCTTCTCTTCAGTTGTTTCATGGCGACAGATTTTGCAGGTGAACGATTTTGGTAGAACCCTCCCAATGTCCTTCGCGGAGCATTACCAACTCATACACTCCGGAAGCAATACCGTCCAGGGCGAGTTCGATGGTCTCGGTCGTTGTACCCAGCTCCCATGTTCGTAAGACGGTGCCGTCCATAGCATACAGGCGGCACACGTCTATAATCCCATTCGTGCCAGGGCACTTTACCTTTAGTTGCTCTAAGGCTGGATTAGGGAATATCTCAAAGTCATCCCGAATCGCATTTTGATGAGTGAGTCCAACACCGCAGGGGGAACCGGTTGACGAAACGCTGACGTTGTCAACAAATACATACGCTATGTCGTTGTCATTTTGGGGAAACACAACGGTTGGTTCAATCAAGCTGTCTGGAATGAAATTTCCCACCATGACATAGGTGTAGGCTGAATCAGGTACAAAAGTCCCGCAAACTTGTACCCAACTTACCGAATCAGTCATGGCACCAACCAAATACAGAGGTGGTGCCGGGTCAGTATCAAGAAGCGAGTCGTAGTTCGGCACTGTACTGAAGCGTATTCCAATTCCGGGAACGGATAGGCGCATCCGTGCAGCGACCAAAGCACCATCACCTCCTAAAGCGGTCCAAAACGAAATCTGCACCGGTACCCCGACCTGTAGTGGCTGAGAAAGCTGGATTGCTGCCACCTCCTCCGCAGCCTTTGGTACTGGAGCGACACCTACAGCGTAGTAGACAGCAAGACCTAAGTAGCCGTCTCCGAAAAGCGCGTCCTGATAGCCAAAATAGCCATTAGGCATCCCCATACCAGAATTTCCAGCGCAACGATTGAAGTAGTCCGGTGTGCCAGTCTCTCGAAACCAACCTGTCGCCCGGTCAATCTGATTTGGCAGTTCAGGGCAAATGGAAAATTCCTCGAAATCCCCATTAGGCACCAAGTTCTGACAAACCACCACACACGGTAGACAACAAACAGCCAGTGCTTGGTAAATGTGAAAGCAGTTGCTCATACTGCTTGCCGTTTTGATGGTTCCGAAAGTAGTCTCAGCGATACTCGAGAGCACTCAAGTTGATAACTTTTTCTCCATTACCGCTGTCGTGCTGGACTCATCTGATCAATTCAGCCTCCCCCAGCGACGCTAGGGTATTTCCGAGTGCCGCTAAGGCCCGGTCTTCTTCGGCCACCGGGCATCGGCGCTGGAGCTTGGCTGTCCGGTTTGCGTTCAAGGAAACGTGAACCGCGCGTTTTGCGGAAGCGCCGGACACGGACGCAAGCTCAATCGGCACTCGGGAAACACCCGAGCGCCGGTAAGGGTAATCACGTAGCGCGTATTTGTGCCCGGGGTAGGCATAGGTGCTGTTGCCTGAGAAGGACACCCCGTTTCGACAGAACGGGCGGTAGGGCTTCCATTCCGGGATGTCCAATGGATAAGGCGTCTCTCCCGGCCATCCGAAACCGTCAACCAAGTGCAAGCGCGTCCAAGGCATGATCATTTCACCCGATGTCGCTGGCTCATCCATGTTGAGTGCATGTCCGATAGCCACGTAACCGATGCGCGATATGCCGGTGTAGGCATTCAAGGAGAGACCGCCGCCAGCCCGGGTGGAGTCGTCAATCAACCGCAGGCCGTTACCTCGTGGCTCATCGTTATCCAAGAGTTGACTGAACGAATCGTAATTGGGTCGGCCGCGATGGTTGCGCAGCCAGACCCCACCGTTCTGGCGCTTGCCCTGGATGTTGAAGCCCAAGTTCGTGTTCAGGTCACCAGGTACATTATTCCGGCAATAGATCTCGCCCATCTCCATCCCGAAGTTGTTCGGGGCAGCATTGGTGGCGCGGTACATTCGCCAATGGCTGTCCGTGCCATACGTGGTCCCACCAAGCGTGAACCACTCGCTGTTCGTTCTGAAAACCTCACCGCTTCCGAGTTGCTGTCCGCTTACCTGCAAAAGCGAGAGCCCCGTACCCAAGGTCCCGACGTTGAACCTGACAGGTGCGATTCCGATCCCTACCAGTGTATCCGGGGCAAGGAAGGTCACACCTGCTCCGTTTGTGATAGTGTGATCGCCGTCGATCTGTGAAAAAGCCATACTCCATCCGAAAAAGAACGGAACGGCCCAGAGTCGCTTGGTCTTCATGGCTGTGGTCATTGGTTCATGCGAGTGAACTTCGTGGTGACAGGATTGTGATCTTCATCGTACATAATAGCCAGGAGCACACCCGTGGCTGACGATGGTAGACTGATGCCGGTTCGCTCGGCGCTCAAACTCAGCACGCGATCCATAAGAATACTTCCGGAAGTATTGACAATGCGGATGGTGGCGTTACCATTCCAACGATCGCCCTTTTTCACGTATAGGAGGTCGCTTTCGCCATCAAAAATCAGGTGTGCGGTAGACGACGTCTCCTGTGATACGTGATGGATAGATTCACAAAGTTCTGGTAGGTATGAAACGGTCACGTTGTCTATCAGTGCATAGGAGCATCCGCAGCTCCCATTCACGTCAATCTCTTGCACAAGAAGTTCACTGTACGGAAAGAAATTACCGACCACGAACCACCGATAGGCTGAGTCGACCACGAACGAGCCTGAAACATGATACCAGATGGCAGTATCTGTTGGAAGTTCTTGTTGAAAGACTTGGGGGGGAGAGGCTAACAAAGCAGTGCTCCAGTCGTCGGGCAATTGAGTGAAGAACCGTATTCCTGTTCCATTTGAGGAATACTGTGCAGCGTTTCCTGAGACACCGTCCTGTGCTACTGCCAAGTCAAAGCACACATACACTGTCATGCCGACCACCAAAGGCTCCTGAAGTTCGCCACCTGCTAGCTCACGGTACCAGTCCATACCCGGGATACAAGTGTTGACGCCGAGGTAAGCGCTGCCACTGGCCGCTGGTTGGTAACCTGCCAAGTTGTTCGGGACATCTACCAAAGGATTTGTCGCGCATGCATTGAAGTAATCGGCCGATGTCGTGTAGTAGGTCGCCCAGCCCGGAACACCGTCCCAATCGCTGTAGGTGGATGGGCAATCCGTATGCAGCTCGAGATCACCGTTAAAGACAAGGTTCTGGCCTTCCGCCATAGCAGCCCAAAGACATGCAAGGAATACCCCGAAATTCCGAAAGCAGATGCGCATGCTGCTTGCCGTTTGATGGTTCCGAAAGTAGTCTCAGCGATGCTCAAGCGCCATTTGGCTGATGACTATTGGTCAATTCGGCGCTCTCTACGGGATCTTGTGTTCAGGTCAACCCGCCCACCAGCATCCCCGCTATCGCCAGCATCAGCATCCCCACAGAGAGCTGCACCGCGCGCATCGTCACTTTGGGGATCAGTTTTTTCCCCCACCACGCTCCAGCGAAAGCGGAGCATGTCGCAGCCAGCAACAGCGGCCACTGTGTCCGCAGCGTATCCAGGAGTCCACCGCCGATGTACACCGGCAAGCGCGTGAGGTCCACCAGGCATGCGATGGCAATGCCCGTGGCGATGAAGTTCTCCTTGCCCAAGCCCACGCGCAACAGGAACAGGCTACGCAACGCACCTTGATGCCCACTGAGCCCGCCGAAGAAGCCGCTGAGCAGCCCGCCGGGAACCATCCACTTGGGCGGCAGCGAAAGAGCGTTGAACGTCTTTGACAGTTCGAAAAGCCCGAACACGAGCATCAGCGCGGCGATGGTGAGATCCAACGGATCGACCGCTTGCCGCACGCCCTGGTAGAGCGCGGCACGCTCGCCCAACAGGTGCATGAGCTGCGCCCCGGCAAAGGCTCCCACGATGCCGGGCATCCCGAAGCGCAGCACCGTGGGCCAGTGTATGTGCCGGCCCACCAAGCCGAGCTTGAAGAGGTTGTTCAGCAGGTGGACGACGGCCGTGAGCAGGATGGCGATCTCCAGCGGGAAGAACAGCGCGAAGACCGGCAGCAGCAACGTACCCAGCCCGAACCCGCTGATCAAGGTGAGCAGCGATGCGCCGAGCGCGACAACCGGAATGACGAGCAGGGAGGGATCCACAACAATGGTGAACGAGGATGCCAAAGTCGGCATCGTGCGATGAACCGCGCGTTACTTTCGACCTCCCAACCAAGACCCTATGATCCTGAAAGCCTCTTTGCTCGCGACCGCTACGGTACTTGCCCTTGCCGCGCACGACCCGCTCACCGAACTTGTCATCGGCGCACCGATGCCCGCCGCAGACAAGGTGATGAAGAACGTGATGGGCGGTGACAAGTCCCTGTCGGCCATCAACGGGGAGAACGGATTGCTGGTGGTGTTCAGCTGCAATACCTGCCCCTTCGTGGTGGGCTCCGAAGGCAGTGCGGGCTGGGAGGGACGCTATCCGGAGATCGGTGCGTTCTGCCAGAAGAACAAGGTGGGCTTCGCGCTGGTGAACAGCAATTCAGCCAAGCGCGAGGCGGGCGACAGCTTCGCCGATATGCAAGCGCACTACAAGGAGAAGGGCTACAATGCGCACTACCTCCTCGATGAGGACAACGTGGTGGCCGATGCCTTCGCCGCGCGCACCACGCCCCATGTCTTCCTCTTCGACAAGGACCTGAAGCTCGTGTACAAGGGCGCCATCGACGACAACGTGGACGACCCCAAGGCGGTGACCAAGCACTACCTGAACGACGCCATCAACGCGCTCGTCGCGGGCAAGGCCATCGACCCGGCCACGACCAAGAACCTGGGCTGCAGCATCAAGCGCAAGCCGGTGGAGCATACGCATTGATGGTTGTCGGTTGTCAGTTGTCGGTTGTCTGGCTGCCGATGGAGCACTCTTGCTCACAGCCTGACAACCGACAACGTCCTTTCGTCAGCGCTGAACGGACAACGCGCGCACAGCCTTGCGGGGTGCCTGCGCCTCGCGCCCCTGTTGAAACGTGCATAACTTGTTTTCGCTTCCCGTGAAGGTCGGACCACCTTTGCGCCAAAGCGAAACGGATGAACGTCCTGTTGATCGGAGGTGGAGGTCGCGAGCATGCGATGGCCTGGAAG
>JAGODO010000052.1:13811-15589 GCA_017998165.1 Flavobacteriales bacterium
CCCTGTTGAAACGTGCATAACTTGTTTTCGCTTCCCGTGAAGGTCGGACCACCTTTGCGCCAAAGCGAAACGGATGAACGTCCTGTTGATCGGAGGTGGAGGTCGCGAGCATGCGATGGCCTGGAAGCTCGCCCAGAGCTCCCTGCTCGATGAGCTCTATGTGTCCCCGGGGAACCCGGGCACCGTGCGTCACGGTCGCAACGTGAAGCTGGACCTGAAGGACCAGAAGGCCCTGCGCACGTTCCTGCTGGAGAAGAAGATCCGCATCGTGGTCGTGGGGCCCGAAGCCCCGCTGGTGGACGGCCTGCATGATCGCATCGCCGCCGATCCCAAGTTGCAGGGCGTGGTCACCGTGATCGGCCCCAAGGCTGAAGGAGCCCGCCTGGAAGGCAGCAAGGAGTTCGCCAAGGAGTTCATGCTGCGCCACAACATCCCCACGGCCGCCTTCCGCGCGTTCGGCAAGGGGCAGTTGAAGGAGGCCGTCGCCTACCTCGATCTGATGCAAGCCCCGTACGTGATCAAAGCGGACGGATTGGCGCAAGGCAAGGGCGTGGTGATCGCCCGCGACCGCAAGGAAGCGGAAAGCACATTGAAGGAAATGCTCACGGGTTCCGCCTTCGGCGCGGCCAGTGAGCGTGTGGTGATCGAGCAGTTCCTGAAGGGCATCGAGCTCAGCGCCTTCCTCATCACCGACGGCACCTCGTTCAAGATGTTGCCCGCCGCGAAGGACTACAAGCGCATCGGTGATGGCGATACCGGACCCAACACCGGTGGCATGGGCGCGGTGAGCCCGGCCCCGTTCGCTGACAAGGACTTCATCGCCAAGGTGCATGACCGCGTTGCCGCGCCCACCATCCGTGGCCTGCGCGAAGAGGGCATTCCCTACCAAGGCTTCCTGTTCATGGGCCTGATGAACGTGGATGGTGAACCGTACGTGATCGAATACAACGTGCGCCTCGGGGACCCCGAGACACAGGCCATCCTCCCGCGCTTGCGCAGCGACCTGCTCGATCTCTTCCAAGGCATTGCCAGCGGAACGCTCAGCGAGTGCCATGTGGATACGGATGACCGTACCTGCGTCACCGTGGTGATGGCCTCCGAAGGTTATCCCGGGGAATACGAGACCGGCAGGCTGATCGAAGGCATCGAAGCGGTGACCAATGCCTACGTTTTCCAAGCAGGGACGGCCGAGAACAAGCGTGGCGAACTGGTGACCAATGGCGGTCGCGTGCTGGCGGTATCGGCTTTTGGCAAGGATGTCGAACAGGCCATCACCAACACGTACCGCAACGTGATCATGGTCGATTTCGACGGCCGCATCGTGCGCACCGACATCGGCCACGATCTGGTGAAGACGCCGGCCGCCAAGCCGGCAAGCGCTCCCCAGCAGGTCTAGGAAGAATGGTTGTCGGTTGTCCGTTGTCCGTTGTCGGGCCCGGTGTGAAGAGCGCTGACGAACGGTGTGATCATCGGTGGCGGCAGGCGGGGCGCACGGGGAATTTCGCGCACGTCAGCATAGGAGGCCGAACAACCGACCGCCGACAACCGTCAACAACGGATTCAGATGTACTCCTTGCGCTCCTTGGCGCGGGCGGTGTACTTCGCCTGTGCGTTCATCCAGAAGATCGCGCCGAAGGCCAGTACGATGGCGAACGTGACCGGGAAAAGCCATCCGGCCGAAACCAGCACCGCGTCGAAGATGCTCTGGCAGATGTGGCCGAAGCCGAAGAAGAAGTCGCGCATCTGGGGGTCGTATCGTTCGGGTGCGAATATAGACG
>JAGODO010000325.1 GCA_017998165.1 Flavobacteriales bacterium
ACTACGCTCCGAACAAGATCCTCATCGCCATCAGCGAAACCGGCGACCCGGGCGGGTCATACTACGCCTACGAGTTCACGCTTACCCAGTTCCCCGACTACCCCAAGTACAGCGTGTGGTGGGATGGTTACTACATGACCAGCAACAGCAACAAGACGGCCGTCGTTTTCGAGCGTGACCTGATGCTGGCCGGGAACCCCGATGCACGGATGGTGGCCTTGAGCGCTCCGGGCGTCATCAACAGCGGCTTCACCAGCGTGTTGCCCGCCGATGCGGACGGTGATCTGCCACCGGCCGGCACGCCCTGCTACTTCTTCAACATGGAGGACAACTCCTGGGGAGCGCCATCGGACCGGATCAAGATCTACGCGATGACCACCGATTGGAACACCACGTCCAACACCGAGGTGGCGCAGCACCAGACCCTGAACACAGCCACCTTCGACCCCTGGCTCTACTCCGGTTGGGACAACATCTCCCAGCCCGGCACCTCGCAGCGCCTCGACGCCGGGCTCGGCATATTCTACTTCCGCGCGCAGCACACGCGCTGGACGGACCACAACAGCGTGGTACTCTGCCATGGCGTGGACGTGGGAAGCAACCATTGCGCTATCCGGTGGTACGAGCTGCGCGATGCCAACGACGGCAATTGGAGCATCTTCCAACAGGGCACCTGGAACCCCGATGATGCGGACCGCTTCTACGGCAGCATCGCCATGGACGACGACGGGAACATCGGGCTCGGATACAGTTGCGCGGACGGTTCCAATGACATCTTCGCCAGCCTGCGGTACACTGGTCGCCTGGCGACCGATCCACCGGGTGAGATGACGTTCGCCGAGACCAACGTGGTGAGCGGCACCGCGGCACAGACCGATGGCAACCGCTTCGGCGATTACGCGCACATGTCACTCGACCCCGAGGGCCACACCTTCTGGTTCACCGGCGAGTACCTCGGCACGGGCGGCACGCCGCGCACACGCATCTTCTCCTTCGCTCTGGGCGTTGTCGGTGTGGATGAAGAGACAGCCGCCTCACCCGCGTTCGGTATCGAAGCGTTCCAACAGGACAGGTCCATCGTGGTCGATCTGCATGGTGCGACCCACGCCGGGCATTGTACCCTGGAGGTCATCGGCATGGATGGCAAGCGTGTGCTGACCAGTGACGTGGAAACACCGGGAGGCACGGCCCGCGCGCGTCTGGACGCCTCTTCCCTCGCGCAGGCCGCATGGTTCGTACGCGCCATCAACGGCGGGCACCAAAGTGTTCAACGCATCGTATTCAACGGAACAAAATGAGTTGGAAGTTGATCGCGGCGATGGCCGCTGGCGCGCTGCTCGCCAACTGTGGGGCCAAGAAGAGCAGTGTGGACAACGCCACGGTCGTGGAACAGATGGAGGCGAACAACGGCTTCAGCACGGGACGGGTGACGCGCGCTTTCGAGGGCGACGGATGTCCGGTGCTCATCCGCGTGGACCATTCGGACAACCTCTACCTCATCCCCATCGGGCTGGACGAGAAGTACAAGCAGAACGGGCTGCAGCTCACGTTCAAATACCGACCCAGCAAGGCCAGCAGTGGCGATTGCCGAAAGGGGTCGCCGGCGGTGATCGAAGAGGTGAGCATCGTACCGACCACGCCACAGAGCAAGCCGAAGGATTAAGAACGCCTGCGGAAGGACATCGCCGTGGCCAATTCCAGTTGGGTCGTTCCCGCAGCGGTGGCGGTATTCACGCCGATGATCGCCGCTGCGTTGGGCAAGAGGTCGTCCTTGTCCATTCCCGTCGATGCATCGGGCATGCGCACACTCCGGTTGCCCAAGGCCTTCGGGGTCATCGGCTGGGTCGCTGTAGGTATCACCATGCTCTTTGTCTTCGGCGGTGTGGCCTCCGCGTTGAAAGGAGAGCTGTTGTCCCTGTTCTTTCTGCTGCTCGCTGTGGGCTTTGGTGCCATGGCGGCCTCGTTGGTGCTCAATGGTCGCAACCACGTCGTGTCTTTTGACCGGGACCGCCTGATCGTGACGGACGGCAGAAAGCGCACGGCGGAATGCGCTTGGAGCAGCATCGTTTCAGGACGCGTTCACCCCTTGAGCAAGATGATCGTGCTATGCACCACCGATGGCAGGAAGCTCCGCATCAACCACTACCTCATCGGCAGCGACGACCTCTTCCGCACGATGGCGGAGCGCACGACACTGCCCGTGGCCGAACTCGTGGCCAAAGCGAGGAATGTCGGATGAATAAGGTCCGTGCCGTGCCTTCCTAGGGCAACTGCTGGGTGCGCGTACTGTTCGGTGTCGTACTCCCTACGTTCACCAGCACCGGATCGCGGTCGTTACCGCTACCGGTGTACTTGGCCGACCCGTCCATGTTCAGGTCAGCGGCGAAGTAGCCGCTCACCGTGTTGTTCGGTGTGGTACTGCCCACGTTCACGAGGATCGGATCGCGATCGTTGCCGGTGCCCGTGTACAGCACATTGCCATTGAAGTTGGTATCTCCCATCCACAGCGCTTTCACCGCACCGACGGTCTTCGTCGCCTCGGTGCCGAAAGTGGCCGTGGCCACCGAGGTGAAGTCCACCGTCGTCGCCGTGGTGGAAAGCGCGACGCCGTTGAGCGTCATCACACCCAGATGGTTCCTGTGGCGCAGCACCACGCGATACGTGCCGGCGGCCACATTGAACCCGACCGCGGCAATACCATCCGCAGCGACCACATCACCGTCGCGCTGGAGCAAGGCCGCACGCGAGGCCACCACCGTGGTCGGCGTCGCATTGTTGCGCAGTTCTACCACCACCCAGTCCACGACGGCATCGTTTCCGGTCACGGCCAGCACGGCCGGCGCAACGCTTCCCCCGCTCGTTCCGATGTACGTGTAACCCAACGCGGTGTAGGGCTCGTTCGCCGGGACATGCCCTCCCGCGCGCAGGTCATCTCGCATCGGCGGAGGTCCGCCATTGTAGGCACCTTCCAGGATCGCCTTCACCGAAACCAGCATCAGCGGATCGCTCAGGTTGATCTTCCAGCCCATGTTCAGGTGTGCATTGCACTGGTAGTAGATCAGGTTGGCATGTGTGCCGTTCGGCGTGAACGTCACGATCCCGGAACCCGCACCACTGTTCGTGACGCCGTTGGTGATCACCTGTGCGGAATTGGTCGGACTGCCGGCGATGCTGTTGGTGATCACGAAGGGATGACCTCCCGTGTTGATCGTGAACGAGTACGTGGTTCCGCGCACCAGGAACAGCTCCCGCCCCTGCACGCCATCCACGCTGAAGCCTTGCGCGAGACCCACCCCGAATTGCGGGTGCGCCGCTGTCTTGGTCACCGTCGTCACCACGAAGTCCGTACCGCCATCTTCTTCGGAGGGGGCCGACATCGGTGCTGTGATCATCGGTGCCGCGCAACCCCCGGGCTCGGGCAGGGCGATGCGCTTGGCGCTTTGTGAGAAGAAGCCTGCTACGGCGACAATGCCGAGCACGGCGCTGACGGGCAGCGAAGAGGAAAAACGGACCATGCGGAAATGTTTGGAGGTTGAGGAACGGGAAGTCTCGTCAACACCCCGGGGAGCTCAGGGCATGTCCACGAAATGTAGCAGCGCCGATCGATCGAAGGTCCGTCGCATGACGATCATGTGACAGAACGGTGAAGGCTACCACTGGCCCATGGACGGGCAACGACCCCGGGGTTGGAACTGTCTTCTCCGCAAACCTGTGCGACCGATGACACGAGCGATACCCTCTGCAACGACCACCTTTCTCCTGATCCTGGCGACAAGTCGAAGCCTGGCCCAGTGCCCCTTCGACCCGACGATCACGCCGGACGACCTGATCCTCTGCCCCAACAGCCCGGGCGAATTGACCACCCAGGTCTACGACAGCTACCAGTGGTACAGGTCCGGGGCTCCGCTTGCCGATGAAACGGGGCAGACCCTCTCCGTGAACGCTTTCGAAGACGCCGGCTACCAGTTCACCGTGGAGGCGACCCTCGCAGGCTGCACGGAAATGTCCGCACCTGTGCTGGTGGACGCTTGGGCCTTCGCGGGCGCAACGATCATGACCACCGGTGCCGAACCGCTCTACTTCAGCCAGAACGGACCTGTCTATTGCGGGCTGGATACCGTATTGCTCATCATGATGTCCCCTTTCAATACGAATG
>JAGODO010000053.1 GCA_017998165.1 Flavobacteriales bacterium
GGCTTGGATACTTCCACGTCGATGGAGTCGGCGCTGTCATGCACATGTACCAGGCCCGAGATGTTGAGCTGATGCACGAATTGTGGGAGGTTGGTTGTGATCATGGAACGGGCAGGGGCATAGGGCATGCCGTGCCATGGCCGCCTAGTCGGGCAGCCGTGGCTTGGCCGCGCTGGGCGGGTGCTGCTGCGGCTTTCCACAGGACAGGCGCTTACGCCGCGTGCTGGGGAATACGCTCCGCGATCGGGCCAACGCCTGAGCAGCGGCGACGCCACGGAAACCTTCACGCCGGAACACGGACCTTCGCGCCCATGGAGCGAACCATCTTCCACCTCGGCAATTGCACCACGTGCCAACGGATCATGAAGGAGATCCCACACCTGAAGACCTTCACGCTACGCGAGATCAAAGGGGATCCGATCACGCCGAAGGAATTGGACGACCTCAAGAAGCTCGCCGGTAGCTATGAGGCACTCTTCAGCCGCATCGCCTTGAAGTACCGCGCGCTCGGGTTGAACACGAAGAAGCTCACGGAGAAGGACTACCGCAAACACATCCTGGCGGAGTATACCTTTTTGAAGCGGCCCGTGATGGTGGTGGGCGACCGCATCTTCATCGGCAACGCACCGAAGGTGACGGCCGCGATGGTGGAGGCCGCGCGCTGAACCGCTGTCCGCCGAGCGCGACAGGTCGTGGGAGCCCGGGACGGCCGATCGGCCCACCACTTGCTGGGCGGTAACCGCCGGATACGCGGCCGCACACACCCCGCGTTCTGGCATTGACTTGGTTCGCGAACCCAGACCCCGAACGCCATGGACAAGCTCTTCCGCACCGCCCTCGTGATCGCCCTCTTGAGCCTGAGCATGCTCAGCTTCGCGCAATCGCTTCCCTTCGTGCGCTTCGGCGTGAAGGGCGGCATCCAGCAACGCACGTTGGACTTCGGTTCGGCCTTCAGCACACAGCCCATCGGCGTGCACGGTGGCCTGTACCTGCGCATCGCCCCGCCGGTGGGCATGGGCGGCCAATTGGAGGTGCTCTACACGGAGAAGAACACACCCGTGCAGAACGGCGAGGAGGTGGCGAACGTGCGCCTGAACTATTTGGAGGTCCCGCTCTTCGCGGTGTTTCCGTTCGGGCCGTTGGACCTGCAGTTCGGAGGCTACGGATCCAAGTTGCTTTCCACGGACCTGGGCGGTCTGGCCCAGCAGGTCGCCGACGATGGTGTACAGCTCAGTACCGATGATCTCAACGACAGTGACTTTGGTGTGCTCGGTGGTGCCGCGCTCAACCTCGGTCGCTGGCAGGCGGGCATCCGCTACACCTTCGGCCTGTGTTCCGTGGATGACAGCGGCGACTTCAGCATGACGGACGGTGACAATAACCGCGCGGCACAGTTCTACCTGGGCTATGCGCTGATCAAGTAGGGCTGCGACGTTCTGTGCCAGAAGCGGGTATCTACCAGGTACTCAGCTTCGCCCCGGACAACGTCTGTTCGATCTGCTTGATCACGTCCGCCGTCAAAAGGTCCTGGGCCTCCACCGCCTTCAGGTTCTCTTCCAACTGGGCCGTCTTGCTCGCGCCGAGGATCACCGTGCTGATGCGCGGGTTCTTCAGGCACCAGGCGATGGCGAACACGGGCAGGGAAAGGCCGAGACCTGTCGCGAGCGCTTTCAATTCATCGACCTTCTTCAAGCGCGCTTCGGTAAGCTCGCGTTCGCGCAACCAATCGAGGCCGGCCGCACGCAAACGGGAGGACGCATCACCCTCCAAGGAGTGCTTGCCGCTGAGCACGCCGCTCGCGAGCGGACTCCAGATCGTGGTACCCAGGCCGACGGTATCATAGAGCGGCGCGAACTCCGTCTCCACTTTCTCGCGGTGGAACATATTGTACTGCGGCTGTTCCATCACCGGACCGATGAGGTGGTGCTTCTCCGCAACGGAATGCGCCTCCGTGATCTCTTTCGCGCTCCACTCACTCGTGCCCCAATACATCACCTTGCCCTGCAGGATGAGCTGGTGCATGCTCCAGACGGTCTCGGCGATGGGCGTGTTCGGGTCGGGTCGATGACAGAAATAGAGGTCGAGGTATTCCACCTGGAGCCGCTTGAGCGCGTCGTGGCACGCTTCGAACACATGCTTGCGATGCAGTCCGACCTGGGTAGGCAGCTTTCCGCCAGCGCCGAAGAAGACCTTGCTACTGACGGTCCAAGTATCGCGCGGCCATTCCATCTTTTGGAGGATGCGACCCATCACGCGCTCGCTTTCGCCCTTGGAATAGATCTCCGCGTTGTCGAAGAAGTTCACGCCATTGTCGTAGGCGAGCTTCATCAGCGCTTCGGCCGTGTCGTCCGTGATGAGTTTGCCGAAGGTGAGCCAGGAGCCCAAGGAGAGTTCGCTCACCTGAAGACCAGAGGTACCGAGACGGCGATAGCGCATGCGGAGATCCGTTTGAATGTTGGAATGTTCGGAAGGTTGCAAAGTTCGACCATCAACAACCTCGAACTTTCAAACCTTTGAACCTTCCAACGCACCCGCACGATGAGCTCCATCTCCAGCCACAAAGCCCCCGAACCCGTCGGCCACTACCCGCATGCCCGTCGTGTGGGCGACCTGCTGTTCCTGAGCGGCGTGGGGCCGCGCGAACGCGGCTCCAAGAAGATCCCAGGGGTGGAGCTGGACGCTAACGCCCGCATCGTCCGCTACGACATCGAGACGCAGGTGCGCAGCGTGTTCCAGAACGTGAAGTGGATCCTGGAGGACAGCGGCAGCAGTTGGGAGAAGATCGTGGACGTGACGGTCTTCCTCACCAACATGAAGGACGATTTCGCCACGTATAACCGGCTGTGGAAGGAGTTCTTCGAAAAGGACCCGCCTTGTCGGACGACGGTGGAGATCAACTGCCTTCCGACGCCGATCGCGATCGAGCTGAAGGTGATCGCGACGGTCTGACCCGCCGGTGATGGACCGCTCCGCGATCAACGCCGCACTGGCCCGGAACCACGAAGCCTTCATCACGCGTGTGCTCGCCGTGCCGATGAGCGAACGCGATGTGTCGCGCAACGGGAAATGGACGCCCGCTCAACAGATCGATCACATCCTGCGCGCTGTTCGACCCGTTGCGATGGCGATGCGCATCCCGAAGCGGTTCCTGCGGTGGCGTTTCGGGAAGCCGAACCGGACACCCCGGGGCTACGACGCGCTTGTTCAACGCTACAAGGAGAAGCTGGATGCCGGCGGGCGGGCATCGGGGCGTTTCGTGCCGCCCGCGATCCCGGCAAGCGAGGTGGAGCGCATCGCCGCGTCAGTCAAAGACGTGGTGACCGCACTATCGCGACAGGTGGACAAATGGACCGAACAAGAACTCGACACGGTGCTGCTGCCGCATCCGTTGCTCGGCAAGCTCACGGTGCGGGAGATGCTCTACTTCACCATCTACCATGTGCAGCACCACCAAGCGCTTGTGGAACGGGATACCGCCTGAGGTCATGCTGAGACCGTTCATGATGGCGTTGCTCCTCGCCTCCTGCGCTGACCGGCGCCTGGTTGAGGATGTCTTCTTCGTGCGCGCACGGCAAGCGGGTACCGGAACACTCCACCTCCACTGCACCTGGACCGAACCGTATTGCGGCGGCGCCGAACCGGACCCCAGCGACTATCCGCGGCCTGCACCGTGGAGCGGGCGCATGTACATCCGGGCGGCAGAACCGGACAGCACAGGCAAGATGGCCTTCAACGACCTGCGACGACCGGTCATCGATTCGATCCAGATGAACAGTGAAGGCCATGGCCACCTCCTGTTGTCGGTCGGAGACTACCTGTTGCTGGATGGCGACCGCGTGAACGACCGCAGAGCACGCCAACTCATTAGGGACCACATCAAACCCGTGATGTACACTGAGCCCATCGATACGGCTTGCTTGCGTCAATGGCTGCATGGGCCGTTCGGCGTGCTCAGGATCACCGGCGGCGACACACTGCACATGGAATATCCGATGCACGGCCAATGCCCGTGGTATGCCACACCCTGCGTGCGCTACAACGGCCCGTTGCCACCCTGATCGGCAGCGCTCACTTCACCGTGACCTCCCGCATGTACTTCTCGCCCTGGTAGTTGCGGATCTCGTCAAGCCCGGCGGTGAAGGATTTGCGTTTTTCCGCTCCGCCCATGGCAGCGACCATGTCCTTCTCGATGGCGTCCCACTTGGCGTCGCGCGATGCATCCGTGTCATAGAAGCCCATGCCGGCGTGCTCCACCAGAAGCATCACATCGTAGTCGTCCGCATTGGAGGCCGTACCGGCCAGTACCTTGAAGGACTTGATGAGCCCCTGCTCCTGTGCCTTGCGCATCACCGGCAGATAGAAGGCGTTCAAGCGGGCGAGGTAGTCCTCCTGGGAATGGGCGACGGTCTTCACCATGCGCACCTCCCATACGGAGCCCTTGGTCACAACGGCTTCGCTTTGGGCGTGAGCGGAACGAACGCCGAAGAGCAGGAGGCTGGCGATCAGGAGAGAGGAGCGCATCATGGGAACACGGGTTTGGTGGTGTGGTCCGAATATAGGGGGCGCTTCCGGAACGGATCCCACCGGGACCCGTGAACAGAAGCTTGGGTAGAGCGCCGATGGATGGTGGTGGCCGCACGGAACTTCGCCGCCGATGAAGCACCTCATACCCGCGCTCGTCCTGATCCTGCTCACCGCTTGTGGCGATGTGCCGCCCGCAGCGGAGGCCATTCCGGGGACGGACAGCACCGCCGCGCCCGTCGCGCCCACGATCGACCTGTCGAGCCACGACCTGCCGTTGCTGCTGGTACCACCGGACAAGCTGCTGAACGGCGGTCAGGACCCCACCATCGTGTGGAAGGACGAAACGGGGACGCTGGAGGTCCGAGCGGGAGACCACTTCGGGCTCATGATCCGCGAGGAGCCTGGGGACATAGCACGCCTGAAAGCAACGTTGGAACGGGATCCGTTGAAGAATAACGCGGTGCTCCGCGAAACGCCGGAGCTGCTCATCTACCGGAGCGAGTTCCCGGACGATCCGAGCCTGGTCTTCATGCATTACTGCCAGGTGGTGCATGCGGGCGATCGGACTTTCGTGGTGCAGGATGTGGATGATGGGACATTCAACCAGCAGGACATCGAGCGGATGATGGCCGCCATTTCCCCCAAGCCACCGGCATGAATCCGTGGCCATCCTGCTGAAACCCTTGGGCCGCAGGGGTTTTGCCCGGTCGGATCGGGTTAGGCCAAGCGGACCCGAATTGCTAACATTGCGACCCCTATCCCAGACCTTGATGCGAGCAACCCTACTGACCTTGGTAGCCCTCATGAGGCTGTCCGCATCAGCGGGCACGCTTGTGCTGGAAGGCAATTATCAAGGCAAGAACCTCTTCATCCAGAACCCTTTTTCCGAAGCGGGCGTCGGCTTTTGCGTTTACGAGGTGACGGTGAACGACCAGATCGCCACTGACGAGATCAACTCCAGCGCGTTCGAGGTGGACATGGCCAATTTCGGTCTGAAGCTCGGGGACAAGGTGACGGTGAAGATCAAGCACAAGGATGGGTGCACGCCCCTGGTGCTCAATCCGGAGGTGCTGAAGCCCAAGAGCACGTTCGACATCGTGAAGCAACAAGTGGCCGCGGACGGCACCTACTCGTGGGTCACCAGCAATGAAACCGGTGAACTGCCCTTCATCGTGGAGCAGAAACGCTGGAACAAGTGGGTGAAGGTGGGTGAAGTCCCCGGGGCCGGCACACCCGGCGAGCACACGTACTCCTTCAAAGTGACACCGCACAGCGGCGAGAACACCTTCCGGGTGAAACAGGTGGACCTTACGAAGAAGGCGCGCTACAGCCAGAGCGTGGCCTACACCGACCCCTCGGTGGCCCTGATCACTTGGCAGCCGCAAAAGCCCAAGGACGAGATCATCTTCAGCGGGAACACGCTGTACGAGGTGTACGACCAGTACGGCAACGTGGTGAAACGCGGCTATGCCAACAAGCTCGATGTGAGCACGCTGAAGAAGGACATGTACTACTTGAACTACGACAACAAGATGGGCGAGACGTTCATCAAGCGTTGACCGCCATCCACACCTCATCGCGAAAGCCTTCCCATATGCGGAGGGCTTTCTTTTTTCCCAAAGAACCATGATCCGGATCGAACATCTCGGTATCGCCGTGAAGGACCTCGCCGCAGCGGAAGAGACCTACACGAAACTGCTTGGCGTCCCTTCTTACAAGCGAGAGGTCGTTGAGCGCGAAGGGGTGATCACCTCCTTCTTCCAGGTGGGGCCGAACAAGATCGAGCTGCTGGAGAGCACGCGACCGGACGGCCCGATCGCCAAAGCCATCGAAAAGCGCGGCGAGGGCATCCACCATGTCGCCTTCGAGGTAGAGGACATCCGCGCGGAAATGGCACGATTGAAAGCGGAAGGGTTCCAGTTGCTCAGCGATGAGCCCAAGCCCGGTGCGGACAACAAGCTGGTGTGTTTCGTGCATCCGAAAAGCGCGAACGGCGTGCTCGTGGAGCTGACGCAGGAGATCCGCTAGTCGATGGCGACCAAGAAGGCCACGGCCGAGTTCATTGTTGAACAACTCGGACATCCGGACCGGTTCAGTGTGCGTTCCATGTTCGGGGAATTCGCCCTGTATGCCGAGGGAAAACCGGTGGCGTTCATCTGCGACGACCAGCTCTTCGTGAAGATCATGGACGAAAGTGCAGCGCTCGAAGGACGTTGCGAAAAAGGGCCGTGCTATCCGGGCTCCAAGGACTACTACCTCGTTCCCGAAGACGTGATCACCGGTGATCGCAAGCTGCCGGATATGCTGCTGCGCATGAGCACCGCGTTGCCGTTGCCGAAGAGCAGGAAAAAGGCGAGCAAGAAGTGACTATCCGTCCATTGTCTGCCGCTGGAACAGACCGATCACATCTTCCTTGTTCAGATCGAGGTGCTCGGCCTTCAGTCCCGCCTCCCGCGCACCGGTCACATGCTGGATGCTGTCATCGATGAACAGCGTGCAGGACGGCTCCGCGCCATGGCGGGAGAGCACATGGTGGAATGCCTCCGCATCCGGCTTCCGCAGGCCCATCTCACAACTGTAGTACGCACCGTCGAACAGCGCCTTGAAGTCTGCGATGCCGTTGTGCTCCGCGATGATGCGCTCGAAGGCAGGAACATGGATGGCGTTCGTGTTGCTCAGCAACAGCAACCGGTATCGTTCCCGCAGCCGCTTCAGCAGGTCAATGCGCTCCCGTGGGATGCGGCCCAGCATCGCGTTCCAGCAATGGTCCACCTGTGCATCCGTGATGCCGCTGCCATGCAACGCGCGGATCCGTGACCGGAACTCCGCCGGGGAAAGCGCCCCGATCTCGAAGCCGTCGAACAGATGGTCCTGTTGCGCCTTGCTGTAGATGGCCTCGAAACCATCGAAGCCGAGCGCATTGAACGCGTCGGCCGTCCGGTGATAGTCGACGTCGATGAGCACGCCGCCGAGGTCGAGCAGAAGGGTATCGATCACGGGCCGCGAATGTATCCACGCGCCCGTCCAGCTACTTTCGCCGCTCATTCCGCCCGGCCCAAGGCTTCGGTGGATGCGACCGGGCCTATAGCTCAGCGGTCAGAGCAGCGGACTCATAATCCGTTGGTCGCAGGTTCAAATCCTGCTGGGCCCACAACAAGCTTCAAAGCTCAAGGCCAAAGTCCCAAGCTTCAACGGGCTTGGGACTTGAGCATTTGGCCTTGGGTCTTGAAGCTTCAATAGGGCCGCACCGCCATCACCGTCACATCCGGATCGTCCATCCGGAAACGCGCGGCGCTCCGCTTGTTCCAGAAATAGAATTTCAGGTCCTCCCCCTCTTTCGCGGGCGGGATGGAAATACGGTACTCCACATGTTCCCAAACACCCGCGGTGGGTGGGAGCGGCTCCATGTCGAACGGTTCATAGAAGGACTGTGTGCCACTGGTATCCTCCAGCACGGTCACGCACAGTACGGTCCGGGTGTCGTCCACATGTTCCACGTAACGCTCGAAACCGATGGCGAGGAAGAGCGCGCGTCCTTTGGGCAGTTCGGATGATCGCATGGTGAAGGATGGCCCGAAGCCGTCCATCAGGTCGCACGCCACCACATGATCGGGACTCGGAGCGCCTTGCATCGGGATGCGCCTTCCCTGCCAGTGCGACCAGGTGCCTTCCGCATCCCATTTCTCGTGGAGCAGGGTGTCCAGGCCGTTCGGGTTGAAGGGGGCGATGCGGTAGTTGCCACCGAAGCGGTCCCGGTGCCCATCATCGAACCGCATGAAACTGTACGCGTACTTGCGCGCATCCATGCATTCCACATGCAGCAAGCGGTGGTTGTACTGGTAGAACTGTGCCATGGTGAACAGCGAGGCGAGAGCGAGTCCCGCAATGGTTCCGCGCCAGAGCCATGGGCGCGCCCCTTGCCACCGCGACAGCACGAAGGCCAGCGGGAGGAAGAGCACCGGATAATGATCGATGTAGACGCGCGCGCCCCATCCGCTGCCGTAGTACCAGATCCACCAGCTCGCGATCACATACGTGTTCACGGCCCAGTACACGAGCGATGCGATGGCGCGCGTGCGGTCGCTCTTCCACAGCACCAACGCGCCGAAGGCCGCGAAGAGAAGCACCGGCGACCACAGGAACAGCCCGCGGCGGAACCCAACGAGCACTTGGAGGATCTCCGGCCGGTCCCAATGGAAGCCCTCGCCTTTGTATCCATCCGCGATGAAATGCCCTGTTTGCGCGTACCACAACGCAGCTTGGATGAAGACCACGCATCCGCATGCGATGACCGCGGCCGCCACGCGCTCCCAGCGTGTGATGAAGCTCCGCAGGAACGGCCATACCCCTTCTCCCAGAACGACAGGGAGGGCGAGCAGCACCAGTCCGTTCACCGGACGCAGCAGCAGGATCAGACCGAAGGACAGGCCCCAGGCCACGTAACGGCGCAGGTTCGCGGCTTCCACGAGCCGGAGGGTGAGCAACAGGAAAACGCCCACCATGCAGAACGAGTACACATGCGACCACCCTGGTTGGATGCTCGCGTACTGCACGAGTTGGGTGCCGAAGCCGATGATGAGGAGCAGGGTCGCGATCACAGGCTCACTGATCCCCGATCTCCGCAACAGCGCACGGAACGCGAGCAGTCCCAACAAGGCGTAGACCAGCCCGGCCAGCCCGACCGCGCGCAGGTACGGCGTGGAAAGGCCGTCCGGTACATTTCCAGCAAGGTGGGACCAAACGTGCGCAGCGAGGAAAAACGGTGTGAGCATCACCGCCTCGCCGGCGAAGTACTTGTTCAGGGTTCCCTCGGAGGTCTCGTGCAGGTACGTGCCGTTCAGCCGTTCGTGCCCCAGGTCATGGTTGATGAAGACGGCGCGCAGGTAGCCATAGTAGCCTTCGGCATCGCTGCGGATGATGGCCGGGCCCTGGTTCCAGCTCCAGCGCCAGGTGATGAGGGCGAAGAAGACCATCACCGCCAGGATGGCCAGCGTGGATGGCGACGGTCTCCGGTGGGGCATGCGCCGCGAATGTGCGAAGCCGAACGGCGTTCCCCCCATTCTCGCCATTTTCGCCACCACTATGAAGAAGGTGCTTGTTACCGGCGGTGCCGGGTTCATCGGAAGCCACACCTGCGTGGAACTGGCCGCTGCCGGGTTCGAACCGGTCATCGTTGACGATCTGCGCAACAGCGAGGAGCGGGCCCTGGAGGGCATCGCCCGCATCATCGGTCGCCAGCCCACGGCATACCGGATCGATTGCTGCGACGCCAACGCCATGGAGCGCATGTTCGCGGCGGAAGGCCCGATCCACGGTGCCATCCACTTCGCTGCCGACAAGGCCGTGGGGCAGAGCGTGCAAGACCCGCTCAAGTATTATCACAACAACATCGGCTCGCTCGTGCTGCTGCTCCGACTGATGAGCAAGCAGGGGGTGAAGCGCCTCGTTTTCTCCTCCAGCTGCACGGTGTACGGCCAGCCCGAGCACCTGCCCGTCAGCGAGACCGCCCCGGACCACAATGCGGTGTCGCCCTATGGTTTCACCAAGGTCGCCTGCGAGCAGATGCTGCGAGACACCACCGCGAGCGATGCGGCGCTCAAGACTGTTCTCCTGCGCTACTTCAACCCCGTGGGCGCGCATCCTTCCGCCCATATCGGTGAACTTCCGCTCGGCGTGCCGAACAACCTGGTGCCCTTCGTCACGCAGACGGCCGCCGGCCTGCGCAAGCAGCTCACCGTTTTCGGCGACGACTACGACACGCCCGATGGCTCGTGCGTTCGCGATTACATCCACGTCGTCGACCTGGCGAAGGCCCACTTGCGTGCCTTGCAATGGATGGAGGAGCCCGTAGCCGCGGCCTGTGAAGTGTTCAACATCGGCACGGGTAAGGGGAACAGCGTGCTGGAAGTGATCCATGCCTTCAAGGCGGCAGCGGGCGTACCCGTGCCTTATGTGATCGGTCCTCGGCGGGCCGGTGATGCGACGGCCGTGTATGCGGACACGACCAAGAGCCGCGATGTGCTCGGGTGGGAACCGACGCTCACCTTGCGCGATGCGTTGCGCGATGCGTGGCGGTGGCAGAAGGCGATCACATGATCGGACGGACCTCGATCCTGTTCCTCTCGCTGGCCTTGCTGGCCATGACCTGTCGTGCCCAGAAGCATGACCCCGCGCGTCCCGAACTGCAATGGTTCCAGGACGCCAAGCTGGGCATCTTCATCCACTGGGGCATCTACAGCGTGAACGGCGTGGACGAGAGCTGGGCTTTCTACAACAAAAAGATGAGCCATGCCGACTACATGAAGCAGCTGGATGGCTTCCGCGCGCAGCGCTATGAACCGGACGAATGGGCCGACCTCATCAAGAAGAGCGGCGCCCGTTACGCGGTGGTCACCACCAAGCACCACGACGGCGTTGCCCTGTACGAGACGCAATTGCCTCTGGCTGAATCGGGCTCCCGCGGATCCCGGTACATCGATGGATTGAAGGTGCCGCTATCGACGCTCAATGCGACTCCCTCCCGGCGCGACATGGTCGAACCGCTGTTCGCCGCACTGCGTGAGCGCGGCTTGAAATGTGGGGCGTACTACTCGCTTATCGACTGGACCTATCTGCATTATCCCGCGTTCACCAAAGACAGCACGCGGTACGTCGTCAAAGAGGACACCATCCGCTGGCAGCATTTCCGGAAGTTCTTCCAAGGCCAGATCAACGAGATCGCAACGCAACTGGACCCCGACCTCTGGTGGTTCGATGGCGATTGGGAGCACAGCGCCGAGGAGTGGGAAGCGGCCAAGGTGCGCGCGATGATCCTTGACAAGAACCCGAACGCCATCATCAACGGCAGGCTTCAAGGCTATGGTGACTACGCTACACCGGAGCAGAATATCCCGGTGGAAACGCCGAAGACACCCGCATGGGAATTGTGCATGACCATCGGCAGCCAATGGGGCTGGCAGCCGTGGGACACGGTGTACAAGAGCACGCACGACCTGATCCACATCTTCGCCGATGTGATCGGTCATGGCGGCAACCTGCTGCTCGATATCGGCCCGAAAGAGGACGGCACAATACCACCAGGACAAGTCCATCGGCTGGAAGAGATCGGCCAGTGGACCAGCAAGCACGCCGAGGCGATCTACAGCACACGTGCAGGCTTGCCCAACGGACACTTCTTCGGGCCCAGCACACTCTCACAGGACAGCACAACACTTTACCTCTTCCTCGCCAATGGCATGAGTGGAAGTGTGGAGATCAAAGGGCTCGACAACAAGATCTACTCGGCCGAGGTCGTGGGCAAATCCATGTCGCTCGCGCATCGCGTGGTGGGCAAGATCAGCTGGAGCAAGGTGCCGGGGCTGGTCTTCATCGATGTGCCGGAGGAAGCGGCCGATCCGTGGATGACGGTGGTGAAGGTGAAGCTCGACGGGAAGGTGAAGCTGTACCGGGGGCAGGGAGGGTTCTGAGGTGTGAAGTGCGGAGGTGTGAAGTGTGAGATGATCCTACCTCACACCTCCGCACTCACACCTCACACTTAACGCACCACGATCTCATCGCAGAACAACCAGCACTTGCCCTTGCTGCCGTGCCAGGCGGGCAAGTCGCCGAAGTTCTTGGCGGTGATGCGGATGTAACGTGCGGTGATGCTCGGCGCGAGGAATGCGGTTCTCGCAACGGGTACGGGACTGCGGGCCTGCTCTGCTGGCTTGACGCCGAGTTCACCGGTGCGGACCACGATGTATTCGGCTCCGTTGATGGAGGCCTCCCAGCTGATGGTTGTGGGAAGGAAGATCCAACTAGCGTGATCCCGAAGGAAGCGGGCTTCCAATTCCCGCACCTCCATTTCCGATCCGAGGTCGATGACCGCGACCAGGTCCCGCCCCCACCACCCTTGCCAACCGAACTGGTAGTTGTCCGAAGCGAAGAACCCATCGACGAGCGCATGCTGAGATCCGGCGGTGTACTGCGGATCGGGCGAGGATAAGAGCGAGATGCTTTGCCCAACGGCCAGATGCCCTTTGGCGCTCATGTCAAAGTACCGCTTGAATTCGCCGAGGTATTCATCGGGCGGCAGCCGCGTCTCGTGGAACAGCACGTTGCCGTGCCGCTTGGCCCGAACAACAAGCGTATCAAGGAGGTCAACGAAGTAGGGTTTCGCCTGCCACGCACCCGAGCTATCGCGCTCGAACAAGCCATGCTCCGTTCCCGGCATCGCACGCGCGACCTCCAGCTCGGTGTACATGATCGGCAGGCGCGCAGCCTCCACACGTTCCTGATAGCTGGGGTCCTCGTCCATCACCGCCGCCTCAGCGCTGTTGAAGAGCGTCTTGTACTTCGCGAGGTTCGTCGGGCTGAGATATCCGTCCTTGTGCGCTTGCGGATGCTCGTAAAGCGTGAGCGACTTTCCCGACTTGTCCAGCTCTTCTTCCAGCAGCCGCGTGTACTTGTCGATATACACGCCGGCCTCGCCATAGTACCCGTTCATGAAATGTGTGCGCAACGAGTCGACGTTGAGGGCCGGGTTCCAGAGCAACTTGGCCAGCAGGTAGCAGCGGAACTCCGGCATCTCGCCGCCCGGTGTCGAGAGCCCCTGCTCGAAAACCATCGGCACGCCCGCATCGCGAAAGAGCTGGAGGTTGGGCTGCAGCACTTTCCAATTCGGGAGGGGCGCGAGCAGGTGCGAGAAGTTGATCACGTAGTCCCACACGATGATGTTGTGGGTCAGCGATGACCATTCGCGCAGGTCCGCCGTGAACGAACCGGGCTCAGCACGCGAGGCGATCGGCTTGCTGCGATCCTCCTCGATGCTGCAGAGCATGATGTTCACGTTCGGCCGCGGCTTTGTGACTTTCGGAGCTTTGCGGCTGTACTGGTAGGCGAGCGTGCTGATCACCTTGTCCGGGAAACTGTCGGCCACTGCATTCGCGAAACGGATGATGCTGCCGCTGGGCGAACCTTCGATGCTGTCGGTGCGGTGGCACAATGCGCACTGGCAGTGGTTGAAGTTGTCCATCTGGCTCACGCTCCAATAGCGCGCAGCGGGCTTGCGGGCCATCATCGCGCGCAAACTGTCGACGGTGATGCACAGCACGGTAGAGTTGCTCAGGCAGAGCTGATCGGGGACACGCACACCATTCCGCTCAGCGAAGAACTCCGCATGCTCCTCGAACTGCGCTGGCGGCACAAAGCGGTGCATGGTATGTACCCAAAGGCCCCATTCGGGATCCTCCGAGTCGCTCGTTTTTCTCACTTGACGCAGGTGATGCCACCGCGCATAGTCGGGATCCGTTGCTGGATGATAGAAGGGCATCCTGTAGGAGAACACGGGCTCCGTGTAAGCTTCATCGGGGTCCGGGAAGGCGCACAGGCGTTGCTGGGCGGCGTGCGAATACACCCCCGGAGCGAGCATGTCCAGGCCCGGGAGCCCGGAGATGAAGTCCTGTGCGGCTTCCTGCACTTCCTCCGGGTCGTATGCACCGATGCAGATGTTCCCCCGCAGTTCAAGTGTGAATGACCCCTCATGGTCGAGGGCACTGGACCAATCGTTGGTTCTTGTCATCATGTCCTCACTGGTCCCGACAAGAATGGCGCGTCGAAGAGAGCCCTTGCGGATGGGGATGTCGCAACCCGTGAGGGATCCGATATGCTCCCGTATGTAATGGGCGGCTGCCAAGGAAACGCTGTCATCCAGCGCCTCGATATGCCATTTGCTTTCGCCGTTCTCGACAAGCACAAGGGGGGCTTGTTGGGCGGAGGAGAGAATGGAAAGGAATGCGGAAGCAATGGTCACGCACAGGCGCAGGGAACGTGGAGCCAGGCCCCACATCCTCACTTCACATGGAGAATGAGGAGGTCGTGAGGTCATCTCCTTGCTCAGAAATTGTTCCCGTTCGGTTCCCGCCAGTTCTCAAGCACGATCACCACCAGAGACTCTCTCCTTCCCGCGTTCGAGGGCAATGTGAGGGTGAAGTCGTCGTTCACTCGCTTGATCCGGACCTTCGTGTTCGTACCCAGGATCCTTGCCGTAGCGGCTGAAGCCCCGACATGGGACGGGAGTTGGACAGTGCTCGTCTTCGGCTCAACGAACAAGTAGGTCGTTCGCCTTCCGGGTGTAGGAAGCTGGTCACGTTCACCCGGTTCAGTTGCTGCCACGATACCTGCACCACCCTCCATGAATGCCGGTTCCGTCGCGTACACCGCCTCCTTGTTCACTTGCATCCATTCCCCCACTTCCTTCAAGCGCACATAGGCCGTTGAGTCGAGCTGCCCGTCCGGCCCCGGCGCAACGTTCAGCAGGAGACTCCCACCGCGCGACACCACCTTCACCAGCGTGCGGATGATCTCGTCCGTGCTTTTGTACTGTTCGTTCGGCACCCAGCTCCAGCTCGTGCCCATGGGCATGCAGGTTTCCCAAGGCACGCCCGGATCCTTCTCCGGCACGTGACCTTCCGGCGTGATGTAGTTCTCGTACTCGCCGCCCACGGTGCGGTCCACCACGAGCAGGCCGGGCTGCTTCGCGCGGGCCATCGCTGCGATATGCGGTATGTCGATATCCTGCTCGATGGTGATCGCCTTCTGCCAGCTCACGCTCGTATCGATGCTGCTGAAGGGCCGCACCCACCCGCCGTCAAGCCAGAGGATGTCCACCTTGCCGTAGTCGCTCATCAACTCCTCGATCTGGGCGTACGTATGGTCTTTGAATTGCTGCCAGCGTTCGGGATGCTTCGTTGGCAGGTAGTTCACGCTGCGGTCTTTCGGCGGGAAGTAGGGCCACCAGTAGTCCTCACTGTGCCAGTCGGGCTTGCTGAAGTAGGCACCGGTCCGAAGGCCTTCCGCGCGGAACGCGTCGAAGATGTGCTTGGTCACGTTCGCGCGCGCATCATCGTGGAAGGGCGTCTTCGCTGAAGTGATGCGGTAGTCGGTGGTCTTCGTGTCGAACATGCAGAAGCCGTCGTGGTGCTTGGTGGTGAAGACCAT
>JAGODO010000326.1 GCA_017998165.1 Flavobacteriales bacterium
GAGCATCCGGGAGAACAACACCGTGATCCGCAAGATCCAGGAGGGCCAGAACCAGGTCACGGCCGGCCAGAACATCACCAGCATCAAATGCTCCGCGGATTATGTGATCAGCCAACGCCTGAACGTACGGGCCTTCTATGAGCGCGTGGTGAACAAGCCGGTGATCTCCACCTCGTTCCCGAGCGCCAACAGCAACATCGGCATCAGCTTGCGCTTCACCCTTACCCAGTAGTGGGTGGACCGGTCGTACGAGCGGTTCCGCCGCCTACTTTCGCCCTGCGCCCGCGCGTCAACCCACACACAAACCGCATCCAACCACGACCATGAACGTTCCTTCCGACCTCAAGTACACCAAAGACCACGAATGGATCCGCATGGAAGGCGATGAGGCCGTGGTGGGCATCACGGCCTTCGCGCAAGGCGAGCTCGGCGATATCGTGTTCGTGGATATCGGCACGGAAGGTCAAGTGGTGCATGAACACGCGGTGTTCGGCACGGTGGAGGCCGTGAAGACGGTGAGCGACCTGTTCATGCCCATGTCGGGCACGGTGCTCGCCGTGAACCCCGGACTGGCCGACGATCCCGCTGCGGTGAACAAGGATCCCTATGGTGCGGGATGGATGGTGCGCATCAAGCCAGCGAACAAAGCCGACTATGAGGGTCTGTTGAGCGCTGCCGACTACACGGCCCTGATCGGCCCATAGGCGCATGCTGCGAAGTCTGCGTTGGGCGCTCGCATGGGCGCTCTTCATTCTAGGGCTCTGCTTGATACCCGGTGGCGCGCTCCCGGATTGGACCTGGGTATCGCTGCTCGATCTGGACAAGCTCGTTCACTTGGGCATGTTCCTGGTGCTCGCCGTGCTGTTGGCCGCTGCGTTCAAGGAGCAGGGCCGGCCATCCGCGTTCATTTCCTCTGCCGTGGGGATCGCCATCCTCTATGGCGTGGGGACCGAAGTGTTGCAAGGCATGGAAGCGCTCGGCCGCCGGACGGATGCGGGGGACATGATCGCGAACGCGGTGGGCGCGATCCTGGGTGCGGTGTACGTGCGTGCGCGGACGCGCTACGGGAAGCCTGTTCTCCCTATCCGCCTGCCCTAGAGGATCATTCCTGCGGCGACCGTTTCATTGGTGCCCTCATCGATGAGGATCACGCTGCCCGAGCTCCGGTTGCGCTGGTACTTGTCGAAGTGCAAGGGCACGGTGGTGCGCAGATGCACACGCCCGATGTCGTTCATGCGTATGGTGGGATCGCCCTCCGCCTTGTGGAGCGTATTGATGTCCATCCGGTACTTCACCTCCTTCACCATGCACCGCGCATCACGCGTGGTATGCTTGATGGCGTACTTCCCGCCGACGGCGAGTGGACGTTCATTGAACCAGCAGAGCATCACGTCGATGTCCTGACCGGTCTCCGGCATGTTGTTCGGGCTTACGAGCATGTCGCCGCGGCTCACATCGATCTCGTCGGTCAGGGTGATCACCACGCTCTGCGGCGCGAAGGCCTCTTCCAGTTCCTGCTCGCCCAAGTGGATGCTCTTGATCGTGCTCTGGAACCCGCTGGGCAATACCTGCACCATTTCGCCCTTGCGGAAGACGCCACCGGTCACCCGTCCCGCGAAGCCGCGGAAGTCATGCCAGGCATCGGTCATAGGCCGCACCACGTACTGCACGGGAAAACGGCGGTCGATGTGGTTGAGGTCGCCCGCGATGTGGACGTTCTCCAGTAGGTACATCAGCGTGGGCCCCTGATACCAGTCCATGCGCTTGCTGCGGTCCACCACGTTGTCGCCCTTCAGCGCACTGATGGGGATGTAGCGGATGTCGCGCACTTCCAATTTGCTGCTGAAATCCTCGAGTTCCTTCTGGATCCGCGTGAAGACCGCCTCATCGAAATCCACAAGATCCATCTTGTTGATACAGAATACGACGTGCGGTATGCCGAGCAGCGACGCGATGAAAGCGTGGCGATTGGTCTGTTCCTGGATCCCCTTGCGCGCATCCACCAGGATGATGGCCAGGTTCGCGGTGCTCGCACCGGTCACCATGTTGCGCGTGTATTGGATATGCCCGGGCGTATCGGCGATGATGAACTTGCGTTTCGGCGTGGCGAAGTAGCGGTAGGCCACGTCGATGGTGATGCCTTGCTCGCGTTCAGCACGCAGGCCATCGGTGAGCAAGGAGAGGTCCACCTCACCCGTGCCACGCTTGGAGCTGGCCAGCTCCACCGCCTCCATCTGGTCCTCGAAGATCTGCTTGGTGTCGTAAAGCAAGCGGCCGATCAAGGTGCTCTTGCCATCGTCCACGCTGCCCGCTGTGGTGAAGCGCAGCAGGTCCATGTCGAGGTAGCCGTTTGTTACTGGGGCGGGAGATCTTCCACCCTTACCCTGCTCGTTCATCAGAAGTAGCCTTCTTTTTTTCGATCCTCCATCGCTGCCTCGCTCCGCTTGTCATCCATCCTGCTGCCTCGTTCGGTCACGCGCGAAGAAGCCACTTCATCGATGATCTCCTCCAAGGTGCTCGCAGGTGAATCCACCGCGCCGGTGCAGCTCATATCGCCGATGGTGCGGAAGCGCACGCGCATCTGGTACGGTTTCTCCTCCGGCTTCAAACGCATCACCGGTGAGTTCGCGTAGATCACACCGTCCCGTTCGAACACTTCGCGCTCATGGCTGAAGTAGATGCTCGGGATCGGAATACGTTCCAGCAGGATGTACTGCCACACGTCCATCTCCGTCCAGTTGCTGATGGGAAAGGCACGGAAGTGTTCGCCCGGGCGCTTCTTGCCGTTGTAGATGTTCCACAGTTCCGGCCGCTGCATTTTCGGGTCCCACTGGCCGAACTCGTCGCGGTGACTGAAGACGCGTTCCTTCGCGCGGGCCTTTTCCTCATCGCGTCGCCCGCCGCCGATCGCGCAGTCGATCTTGTGCTTTTCGATGGTGTCGAGCAGCGTCACAGTTTGCAGTTTGTTACGGCTCGCATAGTAGCCGGTCTCTTCCTGGACGCGGCCCGAATCGATGCTCTCCTGCACGCTGCCCACGATCAGCGTGGCGCCGTGTTCCTTCACCAGGTCATCGCGGAAGATCATCGTCTCCTCGAAGTTGTGGCCGGTGTCCACATGCACTAGGGGGAAGGGCACGCGGCTCGGGAAGAAGGCCTTGCGGGCGAGGTGGAAGCAGACAATACTGTCCTTGCCGCCGCTGAAGAGCAGCGCGGGGCGTTCGAACTGCGCGGCCACTTCGCGCAGGATATGCATGCTCTCGCTCTCGAGTTCTTTCAGGTGTGTAAGCCGGTACGAGTGCATGGGATCAATTCCGCGCGATGCGTTGTTGTACGAAGTTCAAAAGGTCTACCGCGCAGGCTTCCTCGCTGCGATCGGCGGTGCGGATGCGCAGGTCGGGTGCCGCGGGCGCCTCGAACGGTGCGCTGATGCCGGTGAAGTCCTTCAGTGCGCCGCTGCGAGCCTTGGCGTAAAGCCCCTTCACGTCGCGTTGCTCACAAAGCTCCAGCGGTGTGTCCACGAACACCTCGATGAAGTCCGGGTCGCCGATGATCGCTTTGGCTTGCGCGCGGATGGCGATGGTGGGGCTCACGAAGCAGCAGATCACGATGGCCCCATTGTGCGCGAAGAGCTTGGCGATCTCCGCGATCCGCCGAACGTTCTCGGTGCGATCGGCCTCGCTGAAGCCGAGGTTATTGTTGATTCCGGTGCGGACGTTGTCACCGTCCAGCACCACACAATAGCGGCCCGCATCGTGCAGCAGGCGTTCCAAAGCGATGGCGATCGTGCTCTTGCCGCTGCCGCTTAGACCGGTCATCCACACCACGCGGCCGTGCTGGCCCAACAGGGCTTCTTTATCCGTCCGTTGGAGCAACCGGTCCTGGATGGGGTGGAGATGCGGCGTGGTCATCCGTTCAGGGCCGCGAAGGTAGGCGATCGAAGGGGTCCAGGGCCGCGCCTGTAGCGGGCCGCAGGCTAAGGGGCGGAAGGGGCCAGACGGCTGTGGCGGTAACCATAGGCGAAGTAGCAGGCCAGGCCGATCACCAGCCAGATCGCGAACCACTTCCAGTTGCTCACGGCCATGCCG
>JAGODO010000327.1 GCA_017998165.1 Flavobacteriales bacterium
CGCCACGCATGCGCGCGCTCATCCGCAAAGAGGTCCGGGGCTTTCTCGGCTCGCTCATCGGCCACATCGTCATCGTGGTCTTCCTGTTGATCACAGGTCTCTTCCTCTGGGTGTTCCCGGACAACATCCTCGACCTCGGCTACGCTGACTTGGGTCCATTGTTCTTCCTCGCGCCTTGGGTCTTCCTCTTTCTCGTGCCGGCCGTCACCATGCGCAGTTTCAGTGAAGAAAGGCGTGCAGGAACGCTGGAACTCCTGCTGACCAAACCCATCAGTGAGTTCACGCTGGTGTTCGGCAAGTACGCGGCGGCGGTGCTATTGGTGTTGCTGGCCCTCATCCCCACGCTTGTCTACTACTGGAGCGTCGGGCAGCTCTCCGTGCCGGCGTGGAACATCGACACTGGCGGAACGTGGGGAAGCTACCTGGGCCTGTTCTTCCTCGCTGCCTGTTTCACGGCCATCGGTGTGTTCGCATCGTCGCTTACGGACAACCAGATCATCGCCTTCCTCATCGCGGTATTCCTCTGCTTCGCCCTCTTTATGGGCTTTGAACTGTTGGCTTCCTTCGATGCCGTTGGTGGCTTGGAAGGTCCACTGAAGAACATCGGCATCCAAGAGCACTACACCAGCATGAGCCGCGGCGTGATCGATCTGCGCGACGTACTCTACTTCGGCGGTGTGGTGCTCGTCTTCCTGCTGCTGACCAAGACCGTGATACAAAGCCGGAAGTGGTGATGGATCCGAAAATCAGACGATCAGGTGATCCGCAGCATCAACTGGCCCTTGAGAGGGCAGCCATTATCTGATCCGCTCATTTTCTGATCCATGAAAACCCGCAGCCCCCGCTCCCGCGACCTGATGACCCTGCTCATCGGCGTGGCTTGCGTGCTGCTGGTGCTCTTCATCAGTTCATTCGCCCGCCTGCGCGCGGACCTGACGAGCGAGAAGCGTTACACCCTCACGCCGGCCACGGTGGAGTTGATGGACAGCCTGAAGGATGTCGTCTTCCTGAAGGTCTATTTGAGCGGTGAATTGCCCGCCGACCTGCGTCGCTTGAGCGAGTCCACGCGCGAGCTGCTCGATGAGATGCGGGTACACAACCCGGAAATGCTGCAGTACGAGTTCGTGGATCCGAGCGCCGCGCCGGACGAGAAGTCGCGCATGCAGAATTATGCGAAGCTCCAAGAGGAGAAATTGGAGTACACGAGCATCCGCACGAAGGAGAAGGGCGCCGAGAGCGAGCGCATCATCTGGCCGTGCGCCATGCTGAACTACCGTGGAAAGTCACAGCCCCTGCAGCTTCTGCGCACCCAGTTCCGCACACCCGATGCGGATATGGTGAACCGCAGCATCAACAACCTGGAGTTCGAGGTGGCCAGCGCCATCCGCAAGATCATCTCGGAATTCCGCCCACGCGTGGCATTCCTTGATGGTCAGGGCGAGCTGGACGAATTGAGCACGAAGGACCTGGAGAACGCGTTGCGGGAACAGTACGATGTGTCGCACGTCCGGATCGATGGGCGTATCGGAGCGCTGAGCGACAAGGTGGAAGGCGGCCGCTACCGTGCGAACAAATTCGAAGCGCTCATCATCGCCAGACCGGACAGCGCCTTTTCCGAGAAGGACGCATACATCCTGGACCAGTTCATCATGAACGGTGGACGTGTGCTGTGGGCCGTTGACGCGATGAACGCGAACCTCGACAGCCTCCGCGTGAAGCAGTATTCCATCGCCACGCCGCTCGAGCTGGGGATCGACAAGCTTCTTTTCGCCTACGGCACCCGGTTGAACAAGGACCTGCTCCTGGATGCCCAATGCGCGCCTATCCAGTTCATGGGCGCTCCGTACGGCAACCAACGCAAGCTTGAAACGCGGCCCTTCCCATTCGAGCCGATCGTGGTTCCGCGCAGCACACACCCCATCGTCAACAACATCGACCCCGTCCATTTGAAGTTCGTCGGAAGCATCGATACCATCGGGCTGGATAGCGCGCGCAGCACCGTGCTTCTTACCTCCTCACCTTACACCCGTGTGCAGCGCAATCCGGTGCGCATCAGTCTGGCCGTGGTGGACCTGGACCTCCACCTGGACAAGAGCAATACGCCCGATCGACCTGTTGCCGTGCTGACCGAGGGTGTCTTCCGCAGCGCGTTCGCCGATCGGCTGGTGATGGCCGACAGCTTGAAGAAGTCCATGGGGCATCGAGAAACCGGCCGGCGCAACGCGATGATCGTCATAAGCGACGGCGATGCGATAGCCAACCCGGTCGATCGGGAGAAAGGCAACTATTACATGCTGGGCTACGACCGCATGGCGCGGACCAAGGTGTATGGCAACCGCGAGTTCTTCGTGAACGCCATGAACTACCTGCTCAACGACAAGAGCCTGATCAGCCTGCGCTCCCGCACGATCACGCTGCGCCAGTTGGACCCTGAACGCATCTCCCGTGAGCGAGGCTTCTGGCAAGCGCTGAACGTGGGGGCGCCCGTGGTGCTCAGCATCCTCGGTGGTATCGCGTTCTTCGCGCTACGCCGCCGCCGATACGCCGCCCCAGCCTGATGAAGAAGCTGCTCCTTCCCCTGATCTTCCTGCTCCTGGCGGGCATCGCATTCTGGCTGTGGCGCTCGAGCACAGGCAGCACGCTCAGCGGTCCCCTTTCCGATTTCGCCGTTCCTGACACCGCCAAGGTGGACCGCATCTTCATCGCTGACAAGCAGGGCCAGATAGCTGACCTGCGACGCACTGTGCTGCCGAGCGGGGTCGAGGCATGGACCGTGAACGGCCTGCCTGCGAACCAATTCCCCGTGCGCACGCTCCTGAAGACGTTCCTGAAAGTGGAGGTGCGCACCCCCGTGGCCAAGAGCATGGAAGCCATGACCCTGAAGCTTATGGCGAGCAATGCGATCAAGGTGGAGATCTACACGGGTGGGGAAAAGCCCGAGAAGATCTGGTGGCTGGGCCATGGTACCCCCGATCACTTCGGGGTGTATGCGGTGCTGGAAAAGCCCGGCGTCGGCCGCAGCGACAGCCCCTTCGTTCTGGGCATGAGCGGATTCACCGGGCTCATCAACACCCGCTTCCATGCCCGGCTGGACGAGTGGCGCAGCACGGAACTGGCCATACACCCGGATCTGGACCAGATCTCGCGCGTGAAGGTGGAACACCCGATGCTGGACAGCTCCGGGTTCACGATCACCTATGGCGGGGGCCGTGAGATGGGGCTGCTGGATGAGCAGAACAAGCCAATGGCGTTCGACAGCGTGATCGTCATGGATGTGCTGATGCACTTGAAGGACGCGCACTTCGAGTACTTCGAACGCACGCTGCCGAAGGCGCAGGTCGACAGCATCAAGGCCACTGTGCCCTGGCATGTGATCACCATCACCTCGCGCGACGGCCGATCGCAACGCCTTCCATTTTGGAAAAAGAAGCCTTACGAGGGTGAACGCAATGTCGAGTTCGACCTGCTCGTGGAGGATGTGGACCGCATGCATGCCCTGCTGCAGGATACGGCACTTGTCGTGGTGCAGCGCTACTGGTTCGACCGCATGGTCCCCTATCTGGGGCAAGTGGCCCGGTGACGATCGTCCGTTGTCGGTTGTCGGGCTGCCGTTGGGGCCTACAGGTCACTCTCGGCATGCGCTAAGGCGCGCTTTTTCCATCACGCCGGGCAACCGACAACCACACCCCGGATCGTGGATAAACCCGCGTCCTTGTTCATAAAACCGTCCAGACCGGGGTAGCCTGCCGGGTATATTCGCGCCGCCTGAAACCGGCCTTGTGCCGAGGGCGCAAACCCTTTCCAGAACAGATGAAATTCATCGTTTCCAGTTCCGCCCTCCTCAAGCAATTGCAAACGCTGCAAGGCGTGCTGGCCAGCAGCAACACGCTCCCTATCCTGGACAATTTCCTGTTCGAGATCGATGGAAAGCAGCTGACGGTGACGGCCAGCGACCTGGAGACCACGATCACGGCCACCATGCCCGTGGAAGCGAAGGACAAGGGCATCGTGGCCATCCCGGCCCGTTTGCTGCTGGATACCTTGAAGGCCTTCCCTGAGCAGCCGCTCACCTTCAC
>JAGODO010000054.1 GCA_017998165.1 Flavobacteriales bacterium
GACCTGGCCATCATCGGCATCTACTACTTCGCCGATGGGGAGTACCTCCGCAAGGAGATGCAATACCTCATCGACAACGACATCAAGGACAAGGGCGAGTACCAGTTGACCAACGCCATGGAGAACATGAAGCGCAACGGCGCCCGCTTCAAGGCCGGCAGCGTGGATGTGTGGATGGACTGCGGCAACAAGAACGCCATGGTGGACACCAATACCAAGGTGCTCGGCTTCCTCGCCAGAGACCCCGGTTCTTCGGCCGGGGCGCTGGTGAGCGCCAAGGTGAAGACCGAGAACAGCGTGGTCATCGCCCCTTGCTTCATCGGGGACGACGTCACCATCACCAACAGCGTCGTAGGGCCCAACGTGAGCATCGAAAAAGGGAGCGTGATCTCGGGCAGCGTTGTGAGAAATTCGATCCTTCGCGGCAATACGCGTGTACAGGACTGCGTGATGGACAACAGCATGATCGGGGAACGAGCGAGCGTCAGAGGCCAGGCATTGGACGTCAGCGTAAGCGACGACAGCACGATCGGCTGACCTTTGTACCCGATGCCCCGCTCCTGCCGCCTTCTTCTGCCCTTGGTCCTGCCGCTAGTGCTTGCTTGCGGGGGGGCGAAGCCGGTCGCCGAAAAACCCCGCGACCACGAGGGTGCTGAAGCAACGCACGGCGGTGCGGGCAAGAACCAGCGCGCCTTGATCATGCGCCTGTTCATGGAGGCCAATCAAGCGCGGCTGAAGGGGGAGTTGCCCAAAGCCATCCAGCTCTTCGAGGCCACATTGAAGGAGGACCCGCAGAACGCGGCCAGTATGTTCGAGCTGGCCAAGCTCTACAACCAGGCCCAAGCCCCACAGGAGGCCCTCGCCCTGGCCAAGCGTGCCGTGGCGACGGACAAGGACAATATCTGGTACCGCTTCCTGCTCGCGGATATGAGCCTGCAGAACAGCGACCTGGCCGGTGCCGCCAAGGCCTATCAGGACATCATCGCCAAGTGGCCCGACCGGTACGAGGTGTACTTCGGGCTCGCCGGCACGCTGGCGGAACAGAAAAAGATCACGGAAGCCCGGCAGGTGTACCGCGACCTGGAGAAGCGCATCGGCAGCAACCAGGAGCTCGTGATGCGCGAGTACGATATGCTCGCCAACGCGGGCCAGACAGAGGCCGCACGTGACCTGCTCACGGACGCCATCGCGAAGCACCCCGAGGAGACGCAGTATTACGGCATGCTCGCGGAGGTACACGAGACCCTGGGGGATACGGCGAAGGCGGAAGAACTCTACAAGAAAGCCCTGGCCCTCGACCCGGATGACAGCATGACCCGTATTTCCCTGGCCCAGTTCTACTACAACTCGGGGCGGGCCGAGGAGGGCTTCACACACCTGAGGGAGGCATTCGGGGACCCCGACCTGGACATCGACCCCAAGATGCAGTTGTTGCTGGGCTTCTACGAAATGAGCGGTCATCCATCAGGCGATGCGCCGGCGGACCTCGTGCAGCAGAGCCATGCGTTGATCGAGGAATTGAAAAAGGCGCACCCGCAGAGCGGCAAACCCTGGAGCATCGAAGGTGACTTCTATACCCGCGAAGGCAACACCCCGGCCGCCCGCGACGCCTTCGCCAAAGCCGTGGAATTCGATCAGGACCGTTTCCCGATCTGGTCGGCCCTGCTGCAGCTGGATGCCCAGATCAACGACTACGCCGCTCTCCAACAGCATGCGCAACGCGCCACCGAGCTCTTCCCCACACAACCCGAATTCTACCTGTACAAGGGAATCGCCGCCAGCCAGCTGAAGAAGCACGATGAGGCCATCGAGGCGCTCGTTACCGGACGGGACCTGGTCGTGGACAACAGACCGCTCGAGGGCCAATTCTGGAGCAGCCTCGGTGACGCGTACAACGCCGCCAAGGAATTCCCGAAAAGCGATGCCGCGTACGACAAGGCGCTCGCCATCAACCCGGACGACGCCACCGTGCTGAACAACTACGCGTACTACCTCAGCGAACGCGATGAACAGCTGGAGAAGGCCGAGCGGATGAGCCGGAAATGCAACGACCTCCAGCCAGGGGTCGCGACCTATCTGGACACCTATGCGTGGATCTTCTACAAACAGGGCAAGTATCCCGAGGCCCGCACCTGGCAGGAAAAGGCCATTGCCAGCGGCGGCGACAAGGAAGCAGTGCTGATCGAACACTACGGTGACATCCTGTTCAAGCTGGGTGATTCCGCTGGTGCCGTGGAGCAGTGGAAAAAAGCCAAAGACCTGGGCGGAGCGAGCGAATTGATAGGGCGCAAGATCACCGAAGGCAAGCTCGTTGAATGAGCCGCACCCGGCGGACCATCGGAGTAGGATGCCTCGCGCTCCTGTCGGCGTGCAAGCCCATCCGTGAGGTGATCCCCTTCCGGGGGGAGATCCCCGCCCGCGGGCCCGACAAACTGGTCGAAAGGCTCGTAGCGGACCGCATCACCGATGTACGGTATTACAGTGCCAAGGCCGGGGTCGACCTGAAGGACAGCACCGGGTCAAAGAGCTTCAAGGCCCATATCCGCTGCGCCATCGACAGCGCCGCATGGATCAGCGTGGTGCCCGCCCTGGGCATTGAAGTGGCGCGTGCGCTGCTCACCGTCGATTCCCTGAAAGTACTGGACAAGATCGGCGACAAATACTGGACAGGCGACACGGCGCAGGCCCGACGGAAATTCGGGCTCACCCCCGAGCTCGACCTGTTCCAACAGGCCCTGCTCGGCATGCCCATCGGCCTGGACCCGGCGGACAAGTACAAGAGTGAGCGCGAAGACGGCCAATACACCCTGACCAGCAAGGAGAAACGGCGCTTCCGCCGTGCGGCCGAGGACCTTGCCGTGGATGACACCCTCGCGAACGATCACGACATGAACGAGCGCCGGCTCGAACGCACCTTGCGCAAAGCGGAGAAAAAGGACGCCGTCGTGTTCAAGTATTGGCTGGAGCCCGATAGTTTCCGCGTTACCCGCGTTCTGATCAGTGACCTGGCACATGATCAACAAGCGGACGTGCGTTATTCATCCAGGACCACCGTGAATGGACACAGCCTGCCCAGCGTCGTCAGCCTTTCTTTGTCGGACCCCGCGCGCCACGCCGAAGTCGTCTTCGAACTGGACCGCATCAGCCTCGATGGGCCGCTACAGATCAATTTCAGGATACCTGAGAAGTTCGTTCGCATGGAATGAACGGTTGCCGGTTGCCGGTTGTCGGTTGTCCGGCGGAACGAAGCTGCCTTCCCTCCAGACCGACAACCGACAACCGACAACCGACAACAGCCCACTGCGGTATCTGTCGTTGCTCCTGCCCCTCTTACTGATCTTCCCCTCCTCCGCCCAAAGCCGCAAGGACCTCGAAAAAAAACGCGACCAGCTCGACAAACAGATCAAGGCCACGAGCGCGCTGCTGGCCGCCGGGGAGAAGGAGCAGAAAGCCACCCAGCGCCAGCTCGAACTCCTCCGGGCCCAGATAGGCCAGCGGCAAGAGCTGATCAACACCATGAACGGCGAGGTCTTCCGGGTGGACAAGGAGATCGGCGAAACGGAGGATCTGATCACCTCGCTCGAGACCGACCTGGGGAAATTGAAGGAGGAGTACGCACGCATGCTGCAGTACGCCTACATGAACCGGGATTCCTACGATCGCCTCAGCTACATCTTCGCCGCCGAGAGTTTCTCACAGGCCTTCCAGCGCAGCCGTTACCTGGACCAGCTCGCGGAACAGCGCCGACAGCAGGCCGCATTGATCACCGCCACCCAGGAAAGCCTCGGCACCAAAGCAGAAGACCTCAAAGGCCGCCGCAATGAAAAGGTATCGCTGTTGGGCGAGCAGTTGAACGAGAAGAAAAGGCTCACGGTGGATCGGAGCGCACAGGAGGGCACGCTGTCTTCCCTGCGCAGGGAAGAGGACAAGTTGCGCGAGACGATGCGAAAACAGAAGTCGAAGCGCGACAACCTCGCCGCTGAGATCCGCAAGGCCATCGAGGCCGAAGTGCGCAAAACGAACAAGCCGGCCAAGGGCTCGGGCACCGGTGCCAGCGCCAAGACCTCCGGAAAGATGGAACTGGAGTTGACGCCGGAAGCGAAGGAGCTCGGCAATGATTTCGAAAAGAACAAGGGCCGGCTGCCTTGGCCCGTTGCGAAAGGAACCATTACCGGGCGTTTCGGCCGACAGCCGCATCCCGTCCTTCCGGGGGTCGAGATCGATCTGGCCGGCATCGACATCACCTGCGAAAAAGGCGCGGGCGTGCGTGCGATATTCCGGGGTGAGGTGAGCAGCGTGATCGTGATCCCCGGTGCCGGCAAGGCCGTGGTAGTGAGCCACGGCGCTTACCGCACGGTGTACAGCAACCTGCGCGAAGTGAGCGTCAGCAAGGGCCAGAAGATCGATACCAAACAGAATGTGGGCACCGTGATGACCGACGAGGATGGTTCCACCGCCCACATCGAGATCTGGAAGATCACTGCGGCCGGCGATCTGGTGAAAGTGGACCCCGGCGCGTGGATCTATCGGGATTGACAATTCGGCACGTGTTGGGCTTCCTGAAATGGACGCTCTTCATCGTTCTCCTCGTCGCCGGGACCGTCTTCCTTTTCCGTGAGCGGCTCTTTCGGGCACTCTTCCACTTCGAGGGGCTTCACGAGCGATCCCCGGCAAATCCCGGATCCCAAGCATCAGCCCGGCCCCAGACACCACCAGCGGATAGCACCAACGATGTCGGAGCCTGCATCGATTCCGCCCTGGAAGAGACCGCCGATGCCTTGTGCTTTACCACGGGCCATGTCCGCAACGATGCAGCGAGCGTGTTGAAAACCGGAAAGGCCAATTGCATCGGCTATTCCGCGGTCTTCCAAGACCGCTGCGAAGAACAACTCGCGCGGGCCGGCCTCTCGGACGAATGGCGCGTTCGCCACATGCGCGGGTTGTTGTACTGCGGATCCTTCAACATGCACCGCACCTTCTCCTCCCCGTTCTGGAAGGACCACGACATCTGTGTGGTCGAAAACCGCCGCACCGGCGAACGGGTCTATGTGGACCCCTCCCTGTTCGACGCCCTGGGCATCCGTCAGGTAAGCGGCCCCCTGAACTGACTACCTTAGCCGCGCGGTAGGGTCCTGCACTTTTGGCCCCGCCGCATGAACCATGGGCGGCAAATTCGGCGCAACGGAGATCATCCTCATCGCGGTGGTGATCCTGCTCTTCTTCGGCGGCAAGAAGATCCCCGAACTCATGCGCGGCTTGGGCCGGGGCATGAAGGAGTTCAAGGACGCCAAGGACGGCACTGGTCCCAAGGACGAGAAGTAGTCCACCGATCAGGCATGTCGACCCCGCGTACGCTGCGTGAGGCCCAGGACGCTCTGTCCGCAGGTACCACTTCGGTCGTAGAGCTCACGCGAGCCGCGCTCGCACGGGCCCGTGCCAAAGCCGAACTCAACATCTTCCTGGAGCTCTTCGAGGAGAGCGCCCTGGCAAAGGCCGCCGAGGTGGACGCCAAACGTGCCGCAGGAACGGCCGGTGAATTGGCCGGGGCCATCATCAGCATCAAGGACAACATCTGCTACAGGGGCCATCGCGTGTCCGCCTCATCGCGGATCCTCGAAGGGTATGTGAGCCCGTACAGCTCCACAGTGGTGGAGCGCCTGCTCGCCGCCGACGCGGTCATTCTGGGTCGCACGAACTGCGACGAGTTCGCCATGGGCAGCAGCAATGAGAACAGCGCGTATGGGAGCGTCGGGAATCCGTTGGACCCCACCAAGGTGCCCGGAGGAAGCAGCGGTGGTGCGGTGGCGAGCGTCGCTGCGGGCATCTGCAACGCTGCGCTGGGCAGTGAGACCGGCGGGTCCGTGCGGCAGCCCGCGTCGTTCTGCGGCACCTTCGGCTTCAAACCCACTTACGGGCGCGTGAGCCGTTATGGCCTGATCGCCTTCGCCAGCAGCTTCGACCAGATCGGGCCCGTGGCCCATACCGCCGAGGATCTACTCGCCGTCCACCGCGTGATCGCCGGGCACGATCCATTGGACAACACCAGCAGTCAACGTCCGCTCGGACAACCGACAACCGACAACCCCGGGTCGGAGCCCGGGGCAGGCCGACAACCCTTACGCATCGCCTATTACCGCGAGTGCATCGAGCGCCCCGGTCTGGATCCGGAGATCAAGGCGCACCTGCTCAACAACATCGAACGCCTGAAAGAGCGCGGTCATTCGGTCGAGCCCATCGAACTGCCGATGCTGGACCACTTGGTGCCCACCTATTACATCTTGGCCACAGCGGAAGCCAGCAGCAATCTCGCGCGGTTCGATGGCATACGCTATGGGCACCGCAGCAAGGACGCCAAGGGCGTGGATGACACCTACCGCAAGAGCCGTACGGAAGGCTTTGGCGCCGAAGTGAAACGCCGCATCCTGCTCGGCACATTCGTACTCAGCGCGGGCTACTATGATGCCTATTACGCCCAAGGCATGCGCGTGCGCCGGCTGATCCGCGACAACACGCTGAAGGCCTTCGACCGCTTCGATCTGGTGATGACCCCCACCTGCCCTACCACCGCTTTCGGTCATGGGGAGATCAGCGATCCGGTGGCCATGTACCTGCAGGACATCTTCACCGTGCAGGCGAACCTTGCAGGTGTGCCGGCGATCTCCGTGCCCACGGGCACCCACTCCAATGGCCTGCCCTTCGGGACGCAGTTGATGGGCAAGCCGTTCGATGATGAGCGGCTGATCACGCTGGCACACCAACTCTTCATCTGAGGACGTTCTCTGTTCCGGGGATCCATGGAGCGGGTTTACCGGCTTATGGGTTCTTCGTTACCTTTCGTCGAACCCGCCATTCACAGATGATCGTGGACCGCTCCTTAGAACCATGCGGAGATCCGCCCGTATGAAGCCTACTTTTCGCCGCTCATGACGAAACCCCTCGCTTTTTGCCTGGCCGTGGCCCTCTTCGTGGGTCTCGCACCCTTGCGCACCAGCGCACAGAGCACAGTCCCCGTCAACGATGAGGTTCTGGCCCGGATCAACGATCTGAGCAACCTGCCCTGGCTGAAGAACGACCCCTTCACCACCGATGTGAAGGCCCTGAACGTTTACGGCTTCGCCCCGACCGACACCCCGAGCTATACGCCCGATGTGGTGCGCCAGCGGTTGGCGCTTCTCGATGAACGCACGCCGTTCAAGCTCACCTACAACGAGCCGGTACAGGGCTATATCGACATGTACACCCGGCGAAAGCGCGAACAGGCCGCACGCATGCTCGGGCTCGCCCAGCTCTACTTCCCGATCTTCGAAGAGGCCCTTGACAGGCATGGGATGCCGCAAGAACTGAAATACCTGGCCGTGGTGGAGAGCGCTCTCTTCCCCGGAGCCAAGTCGCGCGCGGCCGCCGTGGGCCTGTGGCAATTCATGATCGGCACCGGCAAGATGTACGGGCTGGAGGTGGACAGCTACGTGGATGAACGCTGCGATGTGTACCAAAGCACCGAAGCCGCCTGCCTCTACCTGAAGGACCTCCATCGCATCTTCGGCAATTGGGAACTGGCGCTCGCCGCCTACAACTGCGGTCCCGGCAACGTGAACAAGGCCATCCGCCGTTCCGGGGGAACGGACTACTGGAGCGTGTACAACAACCTGCCCCGTGAGACCCGCGGTTACGTTCCCGCTTTCATCGCGGTGAACTACCTGTTCAACCACGCGGCCGACCACAATATCTACCCGGTGATCCCGAATTACTGCGCGTACGAGGTGGATACCGTACAGGTGTGCTACCCCGTGGACCTGGCGAAGCTGGCCGAGATCAGCGGCGGCAGTGCGCAGGAGATCCTCGACCTCAATCCGGTGTACAAGCGCGGTGTTGTGCCCGACGTGGATCAGTCCGTCACGCTGTATCTGCCACGCACGCTCGTTGCGGACTTCATCGACCGCGAGGACTATATCCGTTACAGCTATGTGCCCGACCTGCACATGCCCGCGCCTGTGGCGAAGGGCACGAGCAAGGGCAGCTCCGGCAACACGTCAACAGCCCAGCGCACGCATACCGTCCGGCGCGGTGAATCGCTGGGCACCATCGCACGGAAGAACCATGTGACCGTGGGCAACCTCCGCGCATGGAACAAACTGCGCAGCGATCGCGTGCGGGTCGGCCAGAAACTCATCGTGAGCAAAGGGACGAGCGCTTCAACATCCACCGACCAGAGCTCCAACGAACAGAAGGATGCACCGAACAGCGCTACTGAGATCATCTTCCATACCGTGCAGCCCGGTGATACCCTGTGGGGCATCGCGCAGCGCTATCCAGGTGCGTCCGTGGAGGAGATCAAGCGCATCAACAGCGCGGACGACGTTGAGCACCTGAGGGTGGGCAAGAAGATCAAGGTCGCGGTGCAGAAGGGCTGACCCTCACCCCAACCCCTCTCCCGAGGAGAGGGGCTTTCGATCCCTCAAGGCTTTTTCACATGACGGCGCGCTTGAACAGCAACGAGCTTCTCGTTGAAGTTCAGGCAATAGTCCTGGCGATGGTCTCGTTCACTGACAGGACCATCGTGCGTTGTTGATAATTCGACGAGCCGAACGACCCGGTCGTCGGCTACTTTGCGGTGGTCAGCAAGACGGTTTTCACGTCGATCACCAGCCATGGAACTCACGCGCATCCGTCCGTTCGCCCACAAGCATTGCCGCTTCAAACTGCGCAGCGGCAAAGAGGTCTTCGGTGTGATCTGGGAGGTGGAGGGCTTGGAAAAGCGCTCCCTATTCTTCGCCAGCATCGGTGACTATGAGCGCCTGCAGCGCGACCCGAACAAGCCGGTGAGCGTGATCAACCTCCGCCCGGAGGAGATCATGCATGTCGAGAGCATCGCGAGCTGAGGAGTTCGCTCCATCCAGACCTTCTCCGGAAGGGAGCTACCGAATTCGCAGGTCTTCCTTCCCTCGCACCTTGCGGTCCTCATGGAGGTGCATGACGACCCCATAGATCAAACTGATCGCAGCGAACAGAGGCCCCAGGTCGTAGTGCGGTATGCCCGTCAGTGCCTTGGTCCTGTCAGGCAGAAAGCGGCCCGCTAGACCACCGATGACCACGGCAGCCACAAAGAGCAGTACCAGCCATCGCCAATGGCGAACTCGTACCCCAACAAACATCAATAGCGGCAGAAGGCAACGTGTGGTCAGCTCCAGGTACTCCGCCCAAGCCGGGAAGTGGGACATGTGGACACGCTTGGCCATGATCCAGGCGGCGAGCTGCACAAGACCCGAAGACCCGGCCATCACCGCGGTCGTTCTGAAAAGCATATCCCTTGCTCCAGAACCGAAGGATGGAACGTGCGTGAACAGTACGAGCGTTACCGGAAGCAGTCCGGACCAGACCAGTCTCAGCCAAAAGGCCACCTCATTGAAGGCGACAATATGCCTGAGGTAGTCGGGGAACAGCGGGGAGTCCACTGACCATCAATTCGCAGGCAGAAGCCCCGCCCTTTGCACGAGGAACGCATAGATGATCGCTACTTCCTTCAACCGCTCGAAGCGCCCGCTGGCCCCACCGTGACCCGCCTCCATGTTCGTCTTCAAGATGATCGGATCGGAGGCCTTCTGGTGCTCCCGCAACCGCTGTACCCATTTGGCCGGCTCCCAGTATTGCACCTGACTGTCGTGGAAGCCCGTGAGCACCAGCATGGCCGGATACGCGGCGTCCTTCACATTGTCATATGGCGAGTAGGATAGCATGCGCTCGTACGCCTCTTTCTCCTTGGGGTCACCCCACTCATCGAATTCGCCCGTCGTCAACGGTATGCTGTCGTCGAGCATCGTCGTCACCACATCCACGAAAGGCACTTCGGCCACCACACCGTTCCACAGGTCCGGGCGCATGTTGGTGACGGCGCCGACCAGCAGGCCGCCCGCACTGCCTCCCATACAGAAGAGGCGCTTCCGGTCCGCGTACTTGTTATTCAGCAGGAATTCAGCACAATCGATGAAGTCCGTGAAGGTGTTCATCTTGTGCTCCATCTTGCCGTTGTCGTACCAGGCACGGCCGAGTTCCTCGCCGCCGCGGATGTGTGCCAGGGCATAAACAAAGCCCCGATCGAGCAGCGAGAGCCGTGCGCTGCTGAAGGTGGGGTCCATGCTGTAGCCGTAGGACCCGTATCCGTACAAAAGCAGAGGTGAAGTGCCGTCTATGCGGGTGCCCTTCCGGTAGACGATGCTGACCGGCACGCGCTTCCCATCGCGCGCAGGGGCCCACACGCGCTCGCTCACATAGTCGGCAGCATTGAATGTACCCACGACCTCCTGCTGTTTCAGCAACGTGTCCTTCGCGGTGTTCAAGTCATGCTCGTAAACCCCGCTGGGCGTGGTCAGGCTGGTGTACCCATAGCGCAGCTTGTCACTGTCGTACTCCGGGTTGATACCGGTGGACGCCACATAGGCCGGATCGTTGAAGAGGATGGGGTGCTCCTCTCCGGTGCTCAGCTTGCGCACGCGCAGGTGTGTCAATCCATCCTTGCGCTCGCTGAAGACCATGTGGTCCTTGAACAGGTCCACGTCTTCAAGCAGGACGTCCTCGCGATGCGGCACCACCTCGATCCATGCCTCTTTCGCCGTGTTCTTCACCTGGCACTTCATGAACCGGAAGTTGGTCGCCTTCCAATTGGTGAGGATGAAGAACTCGCCGTTCGCGTGCTGCACGCTGTATTCGTGTTCCTCCTCGCGCGACAGGATCACCGTGAACTTTCCGGTCGGCTCACTTACCGGCAGGTACCACTCCTCTGTGCTGAGCGTGCTGCCCGTGGTGATCATCACGAATGCGTTGCTGCGGTCGCGGTACACGTCACAGCTGAACGCGCCATCCTTTTCGTGGTAAACTTCCACATCGCTCTTCTCGTCGGTGCCGAGCGTGTGGCGGAAGATCTTGAAGTTGCGCAGCGTCTTGTCCTTGCGGCTGTAGTAGAAGGTCTTGTCATCGGCCCATGCGCCGCCACCGCTCGTGTTGGTGATGACATCCGGCAGCTCCGTTCCGGTCGACAGGTCGCGGAAGCGGATGGTATAAAGGCGACGGCTTACCGTGTCCACACTGTAGGCGCACAGGTTGTTGTCCGGGCTCACCTCGAAGTCGCCGAGGTCGAAATAGTCGTGCCCCACGGCCATCGCGTTCTCATCGAGCATGTCGTCCAGCTTCGTCGGAAGACTTCCATCCGCGTTCGCCTTTCCGCGCATATGTACCGCGTACTCCTTTCCCTGTTCGAAGCGGTGGTTGTACCAGTATCCGTTCTCGCGGTATGGCACGCTCAGATCCTCTTCTTTCACGCGCCCCTTCATTTCCTTGAAGAGCGTTTCGCGCAGCTCCTTCACGGGTGCGAGCAAGCTGTCGGCGTAGGCGTTCTCCGCGTTCAGGTGCGCGATCACGTCCAGCGTGTGCGCGTCGGGCGTTTTCGCATCGCGCTGCTCTTCGCTCAAGCGCATCCAGAAGTACTCGTCGCTGCGTGCACGGCCGTGCTCGGCCATTTCGTGGGGGACCTTCTTGGCCTGGGGAGGCCGGGGTTGTTCGGTGGGCATGGGGGTGGAAGGATCGCCGCAAGCGCTCATCAAGGCGAACGCCGTGATCAAGGTGATGCGATTCATGGAACGGACCGGGCGGGCAAGTTACCCCGGCTCGCCATTGCATTTCGGCCGGGGGCGCGATCAGTCCAGTACCGTGCGCAGCACATCCAGCGAGCGCAGCTCACCGAACCCCTCCACGTGCAACCGGAAATACAGGAGCAGATCATCCATCGTACTCCGACGTACGGCAGCGGAAGATCCGTGAGCCCCACCTTCAGGCACCATGCCCTCCTCCTGCATGATCAGACGGGCGAACAGGGCCGCCGAAGCCGGCTCCATGCAGAATTCATGCGGCGCCTCCCCTTGGAAGAAATACCCTTCGCGCAGATCGAACCGGTCTTCCCCTTCCTCGGGAAGTCCGGGGAAAAAGCCGAGACGTTTCGCCAGGCCGACGAGCATGCGGAGTGGTTGGTGTGCCGTATCGGGGTGCGTGTCCAACGATTCGAGCGTTTCCTGGACAAAGCCGTACAGCTGGGGGTCGGCCGCCTCTTCACGCAAGGTGCGGTCGAGCACTTCTTGGGCGAAAAGCAGCAGCACCCCCCGGCGCGGCTCCTGCTGAACACGTGTGTAAGGACGATCGATCCGCAGGTCGCGCACCGTGCGCATACTGTGTTCTCCCGCTTCGGGCGCCACGAGCTCCACGCGCGAAAGCGGTTGTAGCGCGGCCTGTCGGGAAGTGCCCTTCCCGCCGGTACGAACGATGTAGGCCCGCAGGCCAAAACGCTCCGTATAGGCGCGCAACACCACACTCTTGTCGGAGTACTTCACCGTTCGCAGAACGACCGCCCGGGTGGATTGAGGACCTGTGACCCCACGACGATCAAGGTGCGCTGATGCCATGTGGGGGACTTCAGGCCACTCAGCGTACCACCATCACTTTGGTGTTGCAATGCAACGTACCGGTGGGGTCCGAAGCGAGCACGAGGTATACACCAGTGCTCACGCGCTGTCCGCTCAGATCGGTGGCCGGCCATACCGCCTGACCGCCGTTGGAAATGGTGCGGTACACCAGGTTGCCCGCCATATCGGTGATGCGCACGTCACTGTCCGCGATGAGGCCCGTGATCGCGACCGGTCCTTGGTAGCTCTCGCGTACCGGATTGGGGAACACCGTGGCGCACGAAGCTTCGCTGCCTCCATCCGTGGCCTCCCCCCGGAAGCTGACGATACCTTGGTCGGTGGCGAGGAACACCTCGCCGGTCACGCCATCAATGGCGATGCTCGTCACGTTATTGCTCGGCAAAGGGCTGTTCTCCTTGGTGAAGTGCGCCAGCTGTTCGGTGCCGTCGGGACTCACCAGGAATGCGCCGCTGCTTTGCGTGCCCAGCCATTTGCGATTGCCGCCGTCCACCACGACGGCACTGACCACTTCGGTCTCCAAGAGGATCTGGATATTGCCATCCTGCTCGATGAGTATCTGCTGGCAATCAAAATTCTCGTCGCTGAAGATCGCCTCGGGGTTGTAGAAGACGGCGATACCCTTGCCCGTGCCCACCCAGACCTCACCATCCTGGTCTTCCGCGATGCTGAACACGTCCAAGGAGGGAAGCTTCCCTTGGTTCTCGAAGGTGGTGAGCGCTCTGAACTGGTCGTCGCCCGTCTCATCGATCGTGCCACCATCATTGAACACGACGATCCCAGCGGTCCGGGGGCGCACCAGCCACTTCTGTCCGTTCTCCATGGCGGTGATGTCGGCTACCAGATCATTGCCACCGAGCACACTGCCCGGGTCGAAGGACTTCCAGGAGCCGTCACGCTTGCGCACGCTCACCACGTTCTGTGTATAGGCGTTCGACACCCACAGATTGCCGTCCTCATCAAAATCCAACCCTCCTACATCAACGACCCCGTCAGCAGGAGCTCCGTTCGTGCCCAACGAGCTGTTGGTGGCGTTCCAGATCGCCTGCACGACACCGTCGCGCCATTCCAGCACGCCTTCGTCCCAGCTTCCTGTGAACGCGTGGCCGGGATCCTCCGGGTCCACGGCCACGGCCATCGGATCCACCGCGCCGCCTCCGAGGTTGTTCACGCCCAACATCAACGGGTCATCCGCCTCTTGCACCGTGCGCCATGTCCCGTCCCTGAACAGATGCACTCCCTGGTGATTGAACGTGCTCGTCCACGTACCACTTACCGACCCACTGGCCACCATGAGCAATCCGTTCTGAACGTCCAGCTTGACCGCGCCACTGGATCGCGGCCCGTTCGGTGCGGCTTCAAGCCCCGCATCCTGGCCATCGCACCGCACCAGGCTCCGATCTCCCGTAGCCACCCAGACTCCTCCATTGGAAGCCCCGGCCACCGCGGTCACGAGAAAATACTTCCCGTTCACCGTGTTCGCCTGGAATACGCGCTCGAGCGCACTGTTATATTGCCTGGCCTCGAACGTATGGCCGATGACCAGGCGCTGGCCGTCGGGGGAAACGCTCAAGCCCCGCACATCGCGGCCATAGGCGTCAGCGAGCTTTTGCCACCCGCCATCCCAGTAATAGATCGTATCCGTTTCCGCCGTGCTCGGGGGCGCGGCCGACCAGTTCACGAACAACTTACCGGCGAATGAACCGGCATCGGAAAAAAAACCGTTGGCTTGGGGCAGATCCGTGCGCAGGTGCCAGCTCGTGAAGGCCGCCAGATTGGCATCCTGGCGCCAGGCGCTGAACAACCCGATCTCCGTGGCCGCGTAGATCGAATCCTGGTGGAAGGTCAACGTGTTCACGCGGTGCTGCGCAGCGTTCGGGAAAATGATCCATGTATCCTTCACCTCCCTTCGCACCAGATCCATCACCACGATACCGAAGCCACAACTGAGGTACGCCCTGTCGTCCTCGCAGGTGATGCCGTAGATGCGCTTGTCGCCGATGATCCCGCTGCGCTGGATATCACTGAGATTCACGCTGGACTCTCCGAAGACCACATCCACGTTGCCGTTGCCATATCCGACCACCAATGCTCCGAGCGTCCCGTTCCAACCCAAGGCGCTCACGTCCACATCGCTCAGGGCATTCACCTTGTTGATGCGTGTCGTCTCGTTCGTGGCGGGGTCGAACTTGAAAACGCCATTGCGCGTCGCACAGTAGGCCGCCCCTCCGCCTTCCACGACGGCAACGGTGCTCAGGTAGGCGAAATGGTCCCTCCACTGCCCGATGGCGGGCTGGGCATCGGTGGACAGATAGAGGAGAAAAGATGCCAGGATGTAGACTAGGGTCCGGACTGCTTGCATTCGGAGCGGGTAAGGGGCACCGGTATGAACGCGTTCAGGACGCGATCGGTATGGGGCAAAGTAACCGTATGAACGCGAAGATCCCCCGCCTGAAGCGAGGGATCCGGAGAGGTCACGAGCGGAGTCGAACCGCTGTAGCAGCTTTTGCAGAGCTGAGCCTAGCCACTCGGCCACGTGACCGCTGAAGTGGGCGGCGAAGATAGGTGGTAGGGCTGTCGGTCGGCAGAACCCGTTTCCCGTGTCCAACGAGCCTCCTCAGCCCCTGCCCTCGATCTCATAAACCACTTGGGCCACCGCGCCGCCCACGGGCGGATGTTCCTTGGTAAGCCGCACCTGCCAGCGGAACTCTCCCGGCCATGTCGCCTTCAGGTGGTTCAGCAGGCGTCGGGCCACATGTTCGATAAGCGCGCTGCG
>JAGODO010000055.1:0-4492 GCA_017998165.1 Flavobacteriales bacterium
ACGCCACCGGTAGTGGTGTTCCATGCGAGGTCCGTGTCGATATCGTTGTCCTGGGGATCCACGTGGTGCCATTGCTGGCTGAACTGCGTGTCGTTCGGCGTGATGCGCTCCTGCACGGTGTGGTTGAACTGGGCGGCTTCCACGGCGGGATGGCGGCGCACACGCTCGAGCACGGCGTTTCCCGCGATGGCGGGATCGTGCTTCAACAACCAGATGCGGGCGGGCGGACTCACCTCCCAGGAAGCGGTGAGCGCGGTCGGTGCTCCGTCGATGCTCGACAGGTCGCGCACCACGGCGCGCACATCGGCACCGGGCACAAGGCGAATGAGCACATCGCCCGCGACATGTTCGGTCTCACCACCGGTGAATGCGGGCTGTTGGGCGATGCCGGCCGTGCAGAAGAGCGCTGCGATGAACGTGTTGAGTTGACGCATGGTTGTTGGTTGCAGAAAGGAACGGCCGTTCAGGGCAATTGTTCGGTGCGTGTGTTGTTGGGCGTGGTGCTGCCGACGTTCACCAGAATGGGGTCCCGGTCATTGGCGGACCCGGTGTACTTCACTGTGCCGTCCAGGTTCACATCAGCGGGCAGATATCCGGGCGCAGTGTTGTTCGGCGTAGTGCTGCCCACGGCCACCAGGATGGGATCCCGGTCGTTGCCGCTGCCGGTGTAGCGCAGGGAGGTATCGCGCAGCACGTTGCCCGCCCAGAGCGCCAGCGGACCACCGAGGTTCTTCCGGGCGTCCGTACCCCAAGTGGCCAAGGCGCCGCTGCGGAAGTCGAGCGTGGTGGGTGAAGCGGAGAGCGCCGCCGCGTTCAGGGTCATGGCACCGAGGTGGTTGCGATGGCGCACGGCGATGTGGTAGTTGCCCGCGGGCAGGTTGAACACCACGTTGGAAAGGCCGTCCATGCCCACCACATCGCCATCGCGTTGCACGAGCGCGGCACGGCTTTGCAGCACGGTGGAAGGGTTGTTCGCATCGCGCGCTTCGGCCAGCACCCAATCCACGATGCCATTGTTGCCCGTGGTGCCGAGGATGGCGGAACTGAAGGACGTGTTCGAGTTACCGACGAGCGTGAAGCCGAGGGCCGTGAACGGTTCGCCCGGGGGGATGAGCCCTGTAGATCGGAGGTCATCGCGCATCAGGCCGGTACCGCTGTCGTAGGCTCCTTCCAGCCACACCTTCAGCGCCACGGGAAGACCCGGCGTGGCCAACACACGGAAGCGCCACCAGCCGAACGGGGCGGTGATCGGCCGCACCTGTACCTTGCCGTTGTTCGCCACCGCGCGGATGTAGTAGTAGACCATTGAACCCGTAGGCTGGTCCGGAATGGTCGCGCTCCAGTTGTTGCCTCCGGTGGCTGCCATGTTCAGCGCAGTATAGCCCAGCGTGGTGTCCGTTGTCCAGTACACCTGGGCGTTGGCGATGCCGCTCCCGTGACGCAGGTAGGCGCTCACCGGGTAGCCTCCGCCCGTATTGGATCGATCGGCCAAGCGTTGGTGGCGCATGAGCAAGGGCTTGCTCGCACCGATGGCTTTGGTGATGCAGTGCAGCGCGCCGCTCTGGCTGATGATGTTGCCGCTGCTCTCATCACAATCGATGGCGATCACGCGGTACCCGGGCAGGTTCTCGCGGTAGATACGCAGCGCCGTTGTGTCATACTGCTGCCGATACGTGGGTACCAGGATCGTCTTGTTGATGAAGATGCTGTTGGTGAAGGTGCGGTAGTCCGCGCTGGGCGCATAGGCCCCGCCGGTGCTGGGCGGCATCGGAATACGCACGATACGGTAGGGCGTGCCGAACACGCTGGTGTAGTTCTGCTGGATGGCCTGGATGTTCGCTTCGATCTGCGGGCCGTCGCTCACGCCGGTGGGGAACTGCCCCACGAGCAGCGTTTCCTCATCGAGCAGCTTCATGTGCATGTCGATGTGGTTGATGCCGTCATAGGGCAGCTGCGTCATGCGCACGTAGCGGCCGGGGTTGATGCCCATCCAAGTGGTCATGAGCGCCTCCACCTGCGCGGGCGTCTTGTCCGTCTGGTTGTAACTGCCGCCCGGTCCGTTCTCGTCGATCACGAGGTTGCTGCTGAAGGCCGTGCCGAAGCCGTCGGCCATGAAGTTGCCGCCGGTATGCACCAGGTCGTTCGGTGCGGTGTTGGTGCTGTACACCGCCTTGTTCTTGAACGTGCCGATCGCGTCAGGGCTGGTGTCGTCGCTGGGGCGCGGCCGGTTGTAGATCCAGTCCAGCAGGTAGAGCGAATCCACCTCGTTCTGGTAGATGCACTCCGCCCCGTAATCGCGCATCCAGATGCTGTTGTAGGGGGTGACGAGGAAGCTGATGTTGGTGAGGTTGGGCAGCGGTGGGCCGCCGGCATTGTTGGCCTGCAGGTAGGTGGTGATGCTCGCCTGGGAATTGGTGCCGCTGCTCGCGCATAGGATGAGCACCTGGCACTCGTCCTTGGCGTAGCGCACGATCTGCTTCAGGATGGTGGGGAAGCTGATCCAGCTCACGCACAGCGTTTGCACCTCCTCCCACTCGGCCATGGTGCGCGGGACGAAGGGCGGCGGGGTGGTGATGCCCCGTTCGTCCGTGGCGCGCGAGTCGCCGTAGGCGCGGATCAGGTCGACCTCTTGCGGGGCCAAGGTGTGCGGCAAGCCCCGTTGGGCCAGGGAAGCGAGTGAGAGGCCGAGGGCCGCACCGAGGGCGGCGATGGAACGGTTGAACATGCGGGCGGCGAAAGGACCGCGAAACTAGAGCTTGCTCACAGGCCGTTCCAGTGGATCCGACGAACGGTCGGGTCATGGCAACTGCTGCCATCGCGTATTGGTCGGCGTGGTGCTGCCCACGTTGGTGAGGATGATGTCGCGATCGTTGGCGGTGCCGGTGTAGATTATGATACCATTCATGTTCACATCCTGCACGCGGTAACCGGCGACCTGGTTGTTGGGCGTGGTGCTGCCGATGGCCACGGTGATGCCCGGTGTGCCGTCCGTGGCGAATTCGCGGATCATCAATTGGCTGCCGGTGGGGCGGACACGAACGATGTGCCGTTCCACGTGAAGGGCATCATCAGGATGGCCAAGCGGCCGGGGGTGAACTGCGCGTGCGAGATCGAGGGCAACAGGAACACGCCGACCAGCGAGCAAGTGAGCAACGACAGATGTATTGGCGGGTGGGGCATGGGCGTTCCGATCGGCAGTGTGGACCGGGAGCGGGCGCGTGCACCCAAAGTATGGAAGACGGTCCAGTGCACCTGCATTGCCATGGCCATACGACGGGTCGGGCTCATTCGATCACCAGGCGCGTGGTGCTGGAGCACGCGCCATCGGAAAGCAGCAACAGGTACATGCCCGCCGGCAGCGAACGGTGCACGTCGATCACGGTGCTGAACGCCTTGCCTTCCATCGTGATCGGCATGTCCGCGACCTGCCGGCCGAGCTGATCGTAGATGGTGAGGCGTGCGGTGCTCACGGCGCCGTCCCGTCGTTCAACGCTGATGTGCAGTTCTTCGCCGCGGTTCGGATTGGGCCATACCTGGATCACGGTCCCACTTCCGTCATCGCCGTGCTCATCATGGGCCGAGGGACCGGCGCAGGCGGCGGTGCCGATGGTGACGTTGCACGGCAGACCGAAGGGGCACCAGGTGCCGCCGCTGTCGAAGCTTACGCGCACACGCACCGCATAGCAGTTGTTGTACTGCAACGGGCTGGTAACGAAGTTCAGGGCCACGGAGCGCACGGGCGATGAGATTCGGCGCAGGTAACCGGGCCTGCTGAACTCGAATTGATAATTCGTGACACCGCTCACCGCGTTGGCGTAGATCAGGTTGAACAGCGCGAGCCCGGTGGCACCGCAGGAGATCACCGGCGTGGATGTGGTGGTGAGCCGCGTGGTGGAGCAGTTGGCGTACGTGTCGATCTTCATCCGGCATGCCGGACCGTATTCGGCATAAACACCGTTCACCCGCGAGCGCACGCGGATGTTCAACAGCACGTTCGGCGGGACCGGACTGGTCACCATCGCACTGAGCCGCAAGTAGGCCGCGCGTTTTGATGGATGCGTGCCGCTGGGCCACGCGACCCCAGGTACCGCGTGGCTCTGGAAGATCTTCCGCGCGTAACCGCCATCGGGGTTGAAGACCCAGAACTGGTAGCCACTGGCACTGTTGCTCACTCCGTACTGTGCGCTTACCGCCGGGTTGATCGCGGCCTGCAGCACGCTTGTGAACTGGAGCGCTTCCTGGTCGCACGATGTGCTAACCAGGGCATCGGTCCCCAACGGAAGATGGAAGCCTTCCACAACGGAGCTGGTGGTGGTGAAGATGCCATCGTTCGCATTGTCGATGATGCGGCGGCCGTCGCTCATGCGCAGCACATAGCCGCCGATGCCGTTCGCACAGCACAGGCCGTCACCGGCGCTATCGGTCACACCCAGCACATAATCACCATTGGCCAATGAGCACGAAGTGATGGCCGTGGTGTTGCTGAGCTGCG
>JAGODO010000055.1:4592-6345 GCA_017998165.1 Flavobacteriales bacterium
CGTCGCAGTCGATGGGTTCACCCGAGCAGGTGCAATCCACGATGCGGAAGTTGTCGCCGATGGTGCAGGGATCGCCGTCATCGCAAGGATCGAGGTCGTCGTGCGGGTCGAAGGGGCAGACATCATGTGTATCGCAGGTGCCATCGCCGTCGAAGTCGGGCAAGGGCGTGTGGGAGCAGGTTCCACCGCTGCAAGCGTCGACGGTGCAGGGATCCTCGTCGTCGCAGTTGATAGGGTCTCCCACGCAGGTGCAATCCACGATGCGGAAGAGGTCGCCGATGGTACAGGGATCGCCATCGTCGCAGGGGTCGCCATCTCCTTGGGGATGGAAAGGACAGATATCCGTGAAGTCGCAGGTGCCATCACCGTCCGTGTCGGGGAGCGTTACCGGCACACAGCCGCCGCTTCCACAAAGGCTGAACGTGCAGAGGCTAGCGTCGTCACAGGCCGTGGGGAAACCGGTACACTGGCAATTGAAGGAGATGTGGTCGCCAACGGTGCAGGCGATGCCATCATCGCACGGATCCCCAACGTTGCCGGACAGGAGCGGGCAGGTGTCCACTCCGTCACAGATGCCGTCGCCATCCGTATCGATCGCCGGCGAATGGACGCACCCCGTCCCATCGCATCCATCCACCGTGCATGGGTTGGCGTCATCGCAATCCACGGCCACCCCTCTGCAAATACAGTATCCGAGGATGACATCCCCCGTGGTGCAGGCATCGCCGTCGTCGCATGTGCCGCCATAGCTGCCCGAAAGGAACGGGCAGCCGTCCGGGCAAAGGCCATCGCCATCCGGATCGGGGATGGACGTGTGGAAGCAATCACCCTCCACATCGCAGAGATCGAAGGTGCAGGGGTCGCTGTCATCACATGGCGCGCAGTATTGCACCGCATCGCAGAAACCATCGCCATCGGAGTCCGGTATCGGTACGTGCGTGCAGCCACTGGCTGGCAGGCATCCATCCATGGTGCATGGGTCGCTGTCATCACAAACGGCCGGTGTGCCGGTGCAGATGCAATTCGCATCGATCTCATCCGCGATCGTACAGGCGCTCCCGTCATCGCACATGGTCCCGACCATACCAGCGCGCATGGGACAATCATCGACCGCGTCGCAGATCCCGTCGCCATCCGTGTCCGGTCCGGGCGGAAAAACGCAACCGGTCGTGGCGTGGCACGTGTTCAGGGTGCAGGGGTCATCATCCTCGCAGGGCATCGGCTGCCCGAAACACTGGCAATCCGCGGTGATATGATCGAACCAGGTGCAGGCATTGCCGTCATCGCAGGGATCACCGGGGCCTCCGGCCAGTAGCGGGCAGGGATCCGCCGGGTAACAGACGCCATCGTCGTCGATGTCAGGTCCGATCAGCGTCACACAACCCCCGGTGGCGGGGTCGCATTCAGCGTGCGTGCAGGGATCGGTGCTCTCACAGAACACCGGGGATCCATGGCATTCGCAGGAAGAGGTGATCAGATCAGCGCTGGTGCAGGGGTCGCCGTCATCGCAGGGATCTCCCTCCACGCCGGGTCGGTCGGGGCAGTTGTCCACGGGATCGCAGAGGCCGTCGCCATCGGAGTCGGGCTGGGTGATGGGCGTGCAGATGCCCGTTACCGAGTTGCACCGCAGGTCGATGCAGGGATCGGTGCTCTCGCAGTAGACGTTCGTGCCCTGGCAATCGCAGAAGGGCATGATCATGTCATTCTCGGTGCAGGGGTTGCCGTCATCGCAGGGATCTCCTTCCACACCGGG
>JAGODO010000055.1:6445-15239 GCA_017998165.1 Flavobacteriales bacterium
TGCACTGCAGGTCGATGCAGGGATCGGTGCTCTCGCAGTAGACGTTCGTGCCCTGGCAATCGCAGAAGGGCATGATCATGTCATTCTCGGTGCAGGGGTTGCCGTCATCGCAGGGATCTCCTTCCACACCGGGTCGGTCGGGGCAATTGTCCACGGGATCGCAGAGGCCGTCGCCATCGGAGTCGGGTTGGGTGATGGGCGTGCAGATGCCCGTTACCGAGTTGCACTGCAGGTCGATGCAGGGATCGGTGCTCTCGCAGTAGACGTTCGTGCCCTGGCAATCGCAGAAGGGCATGATCATGTCATTCTCGGTGCAGGGGTTGCCGTCATCGCAGGGATCTCCTTCCACGCCGGGTCGGTCGGGGCAATTGTCCACGGGATCGCAGAGGCCGTCGCCATCGGAGTCGGGCTGGGTGATGGGCGTGCAGATGCCCGTTACCGAGTTGCACTGCAGGTCGATGCAGGGATCCGGGCTGTCACAGAAGATCGTGAAGCCCCGGCATTCGCAAGCGGGGCTGATCTGGTCGTCGTCGGTACAGAGGTCGCCGTCATCGCAGGGATCACCGATCTGTCCGGGTATCAACGGGCAATCGTCATAGGCATCGCAGATGCCATCACCATCGGGATCAGGCAGCGTTATCGGTGTGCAATCACCCGTTGCCGGGTCGCAAGTGAGGATCGTGCATGGATCGGTGTTCTCGCAGAAGGTCGGTGTGCCCGCGCATACGCAGTTCACACCGATCACATCACCGGTCGTGCAGGCTTTTCCATCATCGCACGGTGTACCGGGTTTTTGTGCCAGTGTCGGCACAGCGGCACTGACCAAGAAGGCGAGCGCGAGACTTCGCCAAGCGTAACCATGTTCCATGGCCGGGAGAGATCAAGAGTGATCCACCGCCTCCATCCCCAATGAACTTCTTGAAAGGTACGAGGTTCGTTCCGGAACCATCAAGGACGGTTCATAAGTCAATGACCACGGGGATCCGACTTTCCCGGAACACCAACGGCCCCCTTGCGGAGGCCGTCGTCCATCCTGAAAGGTCGATCACGGTAATTGCTGCGCCCGCGTATTGTTCGGCGTGGTGCTGCCCACGTTGGTGAGGATGATGTCGCGGTCGTTGGCGGTGCCGGTGTATTTGATCACGCCATCGAGGTTGGTATCGCGGCGGTCGTAGACGTTGGGCACCGCGTTGTTGGGCGTGGTGCTGCCCACGGCGATGAGGATGGGGTCGCGGTCGTTGCTGCTGCCTGTGTAGCGCAATTGGCCATTGCCGGTAGCGTCGCCCGCCCATAAGCATTGAACGCTTCCTTTCAGCACACGCGCATTGGTGCCGTAGGTTCCCGTGCTGTTGCTGCGGAAGTCGATCAGCATTGGCGTGGGGTCAACGGTAAGCTCCCTGGGCGTGCTCGTCATCACCCCCAAGTGGTTGCGATGGCGCAGCGCTACGTAATAGTTGCCGGCAGCGACCGGGAAATTCAAGTAGGTATCGCCGTCCGCATCCACCACATCCCCATCGCGCTGCAGCAGTACCGGCTTGGAACAGACCACCGTGGTGGTGGTGCTCCTCAGCTCCGCCACCAGCCAATCCACGATGGCATTGTTGCCGGTAACGGCCAGCTGGGCCGGCGTGATCGTTATATTCGAAGGCGAGCCCACGAAATTGTACCCGAGCGCGGTGTAGGGCTGGGCCATTGGGATCAAGCCCGCCGACCGCAATCCATCCGCCATCAATGTACCACTGGGCAATGCGCCATCCAGCGCTGCGCGCATACGGAGGTTTACACCGCAGTCCCCCGCGTCGATGATGGGAACATCAATGAACGTGATGGACTCGGTACAATACGTATAGGGGAACCACCAATCATATCCAGGGAACTCCAGCGTGTGCGTCCCAGGGCTTACCAGGAATGACCATGAGGTGAGCGGTAGAACGGGTCCATTGTCCAGTCGGTAGGTATTCTGCGAAGGGCTGTTGTTGTCACCGATATCGAACACGGCATAGTTCAGCCCGCTTTCACAATCCGGCGTCCTTCCTACCAAGGAGATGACCCGGTATCCCACGGGGGTGAACAGTTCCGTACTGTCTGTAGCTACGCAACCCAACGCATCCGTTACGGTCACACGGCCTTGGTCCGTGTTATGCCAGATATCGAACCACTGGGTGGTCGTGAGGTCACCATCGGCGTCATTGCTGACGATCTGCTCGGAACTCCACCAGGGTGTGGTTACCGCATGACTTTCGATGACGAGTGAATAGGGCGCCGTGCCACCTGTGGTATTCACCGAAATACTCTCCGTTTCGCAGGTCACCGAAACGGAAATGGATGTATTCATGCCGCATTGGCTGAAGCCGGACAGAGAAGCAACCAGTAAAAGAAAAGTGAGTGTGGCCCTGTTCATGGCAACTGCTGCGCCCGCGTATTGTTCGGCGTGGTGCTGCCCACGTTGGTGAGGATGATGTCGCGGTCGTTGGCGCTGCCGGTGTATTTGATCACGCCATCCAGGTTGGTATCGCGGCGGTCGTAGACGTTGGGCACCGCGTTATTGGGCGTGGTGCTCCCCACTGCGATGAGGATCGGGTCGCGGTCGTTCCCGGTGCCGGTGTATTTCAGTTGACCGTTACCATTCCCATCCCCGCTCCATAGGCAATAGACGGAACCGACCTGCGCTCGGGGCGTTGTGCCGTAGCAGGTCGTAGCGGCGCTGCGGAAGTCGACGGTGACCGGGGTCAGACCCAGGGTGCGCGCATTGGAGGTCATCACCCCCAAGTGGTTGCGGTGTCGCAGGGCAACGTGGTAGTTCCCGGCCGCGAGCGGAAAGCCCACGTACGCATCCCCATCGGTGTCGATCACATCACCATCGCGTTGGATCAGGGCGGCCTTGCTGTACAGCACCTGCGCGGGCATTGTCGCGTTGCGCAGCTCGACCACTACCCAATCGGCGATGGCATCGTTGCCCGTGACGGCGAGAACGGCACTGGAAATAGCGGCACCCGGAGCCGAGCCGGTCAAGGTATAACCCAGCGCTGTGTACGGCTCGGACAACGGGATGAGCCCGGCCGAGCGCAGGACATCGGTCATCACCGTGCCACTGGGAAGCGCCCCTTGAAGAGCGCTCTTCACCATCATGTTCACGCCACAATCACCCGTGTTCGGGACGAAGAAGCTGATGCTGCCGGTGCTCGGACAATACAACGGGTTCACACTGTTGAACCCGAGGGTGTACGTGCACACGTAGTTGCCGCCGGCAAGGGAAGGAAAGAACAGGCGTGGAACGGGCAATTGCTGCAGTATGGGCACGAAGGAGTTGGAAGCGATGGTGGAGCCGTTCCTGGTGAGCGTGTACCAGCACTCCGCCGGTGGGCTGAGAAAAGGGGTTCCGCCATCGCCGGGGTTGTCCAGCAAGCTCACATCGAACAGGCCCGAAGCGCACCCCGAAGTGCTCACGTCCGCCACGAACGCATTGGCAGCATCGTCATAGGTCCATGGATACGGGTACCATGGCATCCAAGAGCCCGTGGCTGTGCAGCCCAGCGCGTCCGTTATGTCGTATCCCTGACTTCCCGATCCATTGTAGGAATACGGAGTGACCCCGCCGCCGATGGTGGGGCCGTACGCGGTGAGCGACTGTTGGAAGACCGTATTGATGGCCCCATCCGTAAGTACCGTGAACGGCGGTGTGCCCCCGGACCACTGCAAGTCGTAGAGCACGGTACGCTGCCCGCTCAAGCAGGTCGGCCTAACGGAATGCATGAGCACGGTGATGTCGCACTGCGCGCGCAGGGCTTCCGCCACGCAATAGCTCAACAAGAGGACACCGAACCGGGTTCTCATGGCAACTGCTGCGTTCGTGTATTGTTCGGCGTAGAACTCCCCACGTTGGTGAGGATGATATCGCGGTCGTTGGCGGCTCCGGTGTATTTCACGGAGCCATCCATGTTGGCATCCAGCCGGCTGTATTGGTTGAGGAGCACATTGTTCGGTGTGGTGTTCCCCACCGCGGTGAGGATGGGATCGCGGTCGTTGCCGGTGCCGGTGTATTTCACCTGGCCGTTCCCAGTCCCATCGGCGGCCCACAAGGCCATGCGGGTGCCGATCTGCACTTGCGCGTTCGTTCCGTAGGTGCCCGTTCCCGGCAGTGTGAAGTCGACGACGGTGGGGGTGCTCGAAAGAGCGAAGGCCGCGGCGCTCAGCACACCAAGGTGGTTGCGGTGGCGCACGGCCACGCGGTAGCTCGCGGGTATGGCGCTGAAGGTGACGGGCGATACACCATCCATCGCCACCACATCACCATCCCGCTGCACCAAGGCATCCACCGAGGCGACGATGATCATGCTCGCCGTTGTGCGCAACTCGACCACCACATGGTCCACGATGGCGTTGTTGCCAGTAACGGCAAGCGCACCGGTCGTCGTGGTCTCCGAACCACCGCCAGCGACGAACGCGAAGCCCAAAGCGGAATATGGCTGGGCCAGCGGGACAAGGCCGGCAACGCGCAAGGCGTCGCTCATGGTCTGCGATCCGCTGTCATATGGCCCTTGCAGGAACACCTTGGGCGATACACGCACGTAGCTATCTCCACCGTTCAAGCGCGCGAGGCGATTGCGCACAGCGTCATTGATCTTCACGAAGTCCCCTGCGGCGATGATCTTGCCGTCGGGTTGTATCAGGACCTCATCCACCCAGGAGCCCGTGCCGGAGGTGGTCAGTACCGGGAAACCCTGATCGACACCTCCATTGGGGTGCAGCCGTGCGATACGATGGCGCTCGATATTTCCGCCACACTGGAGGAAACCACCACCGATCACGAGCTTGCCGTCGGCCTGTAGCGCGACAGAGCGCACCGAGTTGTCCACGCCGGCGTTCACGAAGGTCAGATCGACATTGCCATCGCCGTTCACGCGAGCGAGGTTCGCTCTGGCCACGCCATGGCAGTGGGTGAAATCACCGACCAGAACCACCTTGCCATCGGGCTGCAGCGCCATGCCAAGCACGCGCGGCGAAGGGCCGCTGATGCCGGAGCCGCCGAGGAAAGTCGCATCGAGGATGCCGTTGCTCCATAGCCGCGCGAAACCGCCACGCTGCGTACCGTTCACCTGGGTGAGCGAGCCACCGACCAGGATCTTTCCGTCCGGCTGGAGAAGCATGCAGTTCACCGGACCGTTCGGCCCTGTTCCCGGATCGAACGTGGGGTCCACGGTGCCGTTCGCGTTCAAGCGCACGATGCGGTCGCATGGCGCGCCGTTCAAGGTGGTCATGCTGCCGCCCACGACCACCTTGCCGTCCGCTTGGAGCGCTAGGGCGTTGATGCCGTTGGCGAAACCCGCGCCGCCAAGGGAGAAGCTCAGGTCCTCCGAACCATCGCTGTTCAAGCGTACCAGGCAACCGCGCGGTTGTCCATTGAACGTACTGAAGCCGCCGCCCACGAGCACTTTGCCATCGGGCTGCACGACGATGGCCGTGACCACCATGTAGGTCAAGTCATTGGTGCCGCAGTCGAAGCTGGCATCCAGGGAACCGTCCGTGTGTACGCGCACCAGACCGGGTTGCGCGCGTTTGTTGTACCCGAAGAACGTGCCCCCGACCAGCAACTTGCCATCGCTCTGACGGGCCAGAGCAAGGACACCGGCCGAATAGCCTTGACCGCCGAGCTGAACACCGGTGCCGGGATTGAACGCCGTGTCCGGCGAGCCGTTCGCATTCAGCCTGCCCACCATGTGGAAGATGCGGCGGTCGAACCGGTTGAACCAGCCCAGCGGGATGACCTTGCCATCGGTCTGCACGAGCACCTTCACCACATTGCCATCGCATCCGGCCCCGAGGTTGAACGTACCGTCCACGGCACCGGTGGAGGTCAAGCGCACGAAGTAGTTGGTGCTCGCGCCGTTCGTCGTGTTGAAATATCCTCCGACCAGGATCGCGCCCGTGCTGGTAAGTGCAACGCCCGATACGCCGCCCAGAACGGTCGAGCCCGCATTGAACGTAAGGTCCACCGCTCCGGTGGTGAGCAATCTCGCCACGCCGATACGCGTCAGGCCATTGATGTCGGTGAACCATCCGCCGATCAGCGCTTTGCCATCGGGTTGAAGTACGATGGAGTAGGTACCGTCATTCACCGCCGGCGCATAGGCCATGTCGAGCGAACCGTCGTTGTTCAGTCGCGCGAAATGGGTCCGGGAGATGCCATTGTACTGGTCGAACGCGCCACCGACGAGGATCTTACCGTCAGACTGAAGGGCGACGGAGCTCGTGCCCGTTGAGTTGAAGCCGCCGCCACCGACGTTGAAGGTGGCATCGAGCGTGCCATTGCTGTTCAGCCGCGCGAATCGGCCGATGGCGCTGCCATTGAAGTCCGTTGCCGAACCCGCTACGAGCATCTTGCCATCGGGTTGCAAGGCGAGCTGGAGCATCCCATTGTTGAAGCCCGTTCCCGTATTGAACGTGGGGTCCAGCGCCCCGGTCGCGGTGAGCCGGACGATGTAGCCCACGGGAGCACCATTGAACGTGGTGAAGAAGCCGCAAGCGAGGATCTTGCCGTCCGGCTGTATCGCCACGGATTCCACGCGTTGATCGAAACCGGTCCCAGGGTCGAACGTCGCGTCCAAGGTGCCGTCCGTGTTCAGCCGGGCGATGTGGTTTCGCGAGCTGTACAGTTGGCCGCTCACCCCGCCCCCGTAGCCGACGAAGTGACCGCCCACAACGATCTTCCCATCACTCTGGATCGCCCCGCATATCGCCGGGTTGGTGAAGCCGTCGCCCCAGGCGTAACCGGCATCCGTCGGGTTGAAGGTGGCATCAACGCTACCGGGCACCTGGGCCAGGCTCCGCAGGCAGAGACAGGTGAGGAGGATGGACGTGTTCCGCATGGTGGATCCGGGGTAGCGGTTTCAAGCCAAGGTTCAACGTTCCGCCCCGTCAACCCAGACGTACCACATGCAGGTGGTTGCCCGGCCCGCAGGCACCGGGACCGGTCAGGGCAGTTGCTGCGTTCGCGAATTGTTCGGCGTGGTGCTCCCCACGTTGGTGAGGATGATGTCGCGGTCGTTCGCCGCCCCCGTGTACTTCACGGAGCCATCCAGGTTCGCATCGAGCCGGCTGTACTGGTTCAGCAGGACGTTATTGGGCGTGGTGCTGCCCACCGCGGTGAGGATGGGATCGCGATCGTTGCCAGCGCCGGTGTACTTGACGGTGCCGTTACCGGTAGCATCACCGGCCCATAGGCACTGAACGCTGCCTTTAAGCACCCGGGCATTGGTGCCGTATGTGTTGGTCGTGGTCAGTCGCAGATCCACCAGGTTGCCTGCCTGGGCCGGATCCGCGCCCATAGCACCAGGAGAAGCCGTCATCACACCGAGGTGGTTGCGCTGCCGAAGCGCGACATGGTAGGAGCCGACCGCGAGAGGAAAGTTCAGGTACCCGTTGCCATCGGTATCGATCACATCGCCATCGCGCTGCAGCAGGGCGGGCTTCGACCACGCCACAGTGGTCGTGGTGCTCCTTAATTCCACCACCACCCAATCCACGATGGCATCGTTTCCGGTAACCGTCAAGAGGGACGCGGAAATGCTGACGCCAGCTGACGAGCCCACATACGTGTATCCCAACGCCGAGTACGGCTCGGAGGTGGGGACAAGACCAGCCGCGCGCAGGCCATCGGTCATGGTTGTTCCGCTGGGCAGCGCACCATCCAGAGCGGCCCGCACCCGCAGGTTCACACCGCAATCACCGGGACTTATCGGAGCGGGGATCGTCACGTTCCATGAACTCGCGCAAACGGTCCAGCCACCTGAAGAGGATTGTGGGAACGTGATGGTATGCGCACCCGGGGCCAGTACCGCGTTCAGCGACCAGGCACCGGCACTGTTCGTCCATGTTCCTGTTGTGCTCTGAACGGGCCCGTTGTCCGCAGAGAATGTCGGGGGTATCGCCATACTGGTGAAGCTCATCCGGGCCTTGAAGGAACCCGTCGCGCAATCCAAGGCAGAGGGCTGAACGACACCTTGCAAGTAGCGGTATGTGGGCCCGGGGGCCTCGATGGAGCAGAGGAAGTTGTTCGCATCGGTCACATAGACCTTGGCTCCTGAGGTGTTGGCCCAGGTCGCGGCGTCGGCAGGTATCGCAAGACTGGTACTCGAGGTCAGAAAAAGTGTCACCAATGATTGCGGCAGACTGAAGAGCTCAACTGTATAGGGCGGGGTACCTCCTGTGATGGTCAGGTAGATCGTGCCCCCGAGGCAGCCGGGTTGTGGGTCAAGGGTCAACGACATGCCTGCACATTGCGCCACGGCGGTTGCAGGAAGCAGAGCCATGACAAGGAGTGGACAGACGATTTTCATGGTAGTTGCTGCGTGCGCGTATTGTTCGGCGTGGTGCTCCCCACGTTGGTGAGGATGATGTCGCGGTCGTTGGCGCTGCCGGTGTATTTGATCACGCCATCCAAATTAGTGTCCCGACGGTCATAAACGGTGTTCACCACATTGTTCGGCGTGGTGCTTCCAACGGCGAGGAGGATGGGATCGCGGTCGTTGTTGCTACCGGTGTACTTCAGCGTGCCCTCGCCGCTGGCATCGCCGGCCCACAACACCATCTTGGTGCCGACCTGCTTTTGCGCGCTGGTACCATAGGTCGCCGTTGCGGGGTCCGTGAAGTCGATGGCCGCCGGAGCGGAGGAGAGCGCTACCGCGTTCGCGGTCATCACCCCGAGGTGGTCGCGGTGGCGGATGGAGACGTTGTAGCTGCCGGGCGCCGCATCGAAGGTCACTGGAGACGCACCATCGAAGCCCACCACATCGCC
>JAGODO010000328.1 GCA_017998165.1 Flavobacteriales bacterium
GGAGAATGTCCTTGCCGCGCTCGTTCAACCCTGTGGAGAGCAGTTCCAATTCCACCGCATCGAACTGCGCCCAATTGAAGCCGCCGTTGCCGCTCACGAATCCGCCCTCGCACATCACGAACGCCGTATCGCCGGGGGCCATGTCGAAATGGTCCGAGAAGCTGAGATGGTACCAGTTGCCGGAATTGATCACGCCGGCGGTGAAATAGGTCATGGTGCCATCGGCGAGCTTGATGCCCATGCGGAAGCCGATGTCCGGATCGGACTGCATGAAGTTCATGTTCATGCACCAGCCGCTGATGTTCCAGGTCTCACCGTCCTGGATGGCAGGTACATATTGGATGAGGTCGCCCGGTACACATCCGTTCGCTTCGCCGTGCGGCACGGCCACGCAGAAGTCGCCTTCGTAGTAGCCGATGCCCATGAAGGCGTTGTTGCAGAGCGATGTCCACCCCGTGAGGTCGAATTGGCCGTCGCTCTCGAAGCTGCCGTTCACCAATTGGGCGCTGGTGGCGGAGGAAAGGAGGATCGCCAGAAGAGCGTACGCGTGCTTCATGCTTTCACGAACCGGACGGTGTGGGTGCCCGAAGCGGTCGTGATGCGAAGCAAACAAATGCCGGCGGGAAGTACATCGACGTCCACTTCCAGGGTTTGGTCGCGGTGGGTGAAGTTCCTCAGGTCGTGCGTTCGGCCGCTGGCGTCGATGGCGTTGATCGAGAGCGGCACGTCCCGCAGGTCGACCCAGAGTTTGTCGGTGGCCGGATTCGGGCGGAAGGCCGGTCGTTGGACCGGATCCGAAGTGCCGTCGCCAGTGCTGATGGGTACGAGCGTTATCTCGTCGAACCATACACTGCCGTAGGTGGAATCGGGGAACATGTTGCCGGCATCGAGGACGAGGAATACGGAGTCACCCGCATCGCACCAGATGCCGAACGTGCTGACCGCATGGCTCCAATCGGGCTGGTCCGTTCCCATGCCGCCCTCATATTCCCCCCAAACGCCCCCGTCCCGGGTCATGAAGCTGATGGACATGCCCAGCTGGGCGGAGGGATCCGTGCGCGCCCATACGCCGAGTTCCCAAACGTCACCGCAATGGGCGAATGGCAGGTACTGATAGACATAGTCGTGCGTGCAGGTCCAATGGTCCACCTGCTCCAGGCGGATGCTCCAGTTTCCTGTTTCACCGGGTACGTCCGGTGAACTGCTCATCGTTCCGCAGGTCGAACTCCAGCCGCTCAGGTCCGCGGCTCCATCGGCCTCGAAACTGCCGTTCACCAGTTGGGCGCCGGCTGCTGTGGAAATCAGGAATGCAAGTAGAGTGTGGATGTGTTTCATGCTTTGACGAAGCGGATGTTGTGCGTGCCCGTCGTGGTGGTTACACGCAGTAGACAAATGCCTGAGGGAAGCGCATCCACATCGACCTCAAGTGTGCGATCGCGGTGTGTGAAGTTCTTCAGATCGTGTGTTCGGCCGCTGGCATCTATGGCGGTGATGGATAGCGGTACTTCGGGCAGGTCGATCCAGAGCTTGTCGGTGGCAGGGTTGGGGCGAAAGTGCGGTTGATCCGGACCTGTCTTGTCTGGTGCACTGGTGGATGGATCCACTACCAAAGACAGACCATCGAAATGGCTGTCCGGAGCGGTGGATCCCGGAATATTCGTTCCGGACATGAAGACGCAATAGGAGTTAGCAGATCCCAGGGTCATGGTTCCTTCATAATAGTTCCAGTAGTTGTTGTTGACCACCAAGGCTAGTTGAGGTTGAGGGTTGCTGCTCCCGGTGGTATCCCAACTGCAAAGCCCGAACATGGTATCCTCCCAAATAACATCGTTGTGTCCCTTTGCCCACCCGGAAAGATGGACGACCATCCCCTCCTCCAAACCGACAACGATCTGTCGCGTAAAGCTGGCGTATGGGGCAGAGGAGGGGATGCGCAGCGAGTACGATCCTTGGCCTGGTGCGGCGTCCATCGATAGATTTGAATTCCCAACATTCCACCCGACGAGCCCGTCTTCAAAGCTCCCATTGACCAGTTGCGCGCCTGCGACCGTAGCCGAAGCACCGAGCAGAAGCGTAAGTATCGTTCTCATGGTCTCACATTTTGATGAACCACAGGTTCTGCGTTCCTGAGTTCGTGGTGATGCGCAATGAAGTGATCCCACCCGACAGCGCGTTCACATCCACTTCCAACGTCCGGTCACGGTGGGTGAAGTTCTTCAGATCGTGTGTTCGGCCACTGGCGTCGATGGCGGTGATGGAGAGCGGCACTTCGGGCAGGTCGATCCAGAGTCGGTCGGTGGCGGGGTTGGGGCGCAACCTCGTTGATGCGGTCGTCGGAGCTTCCATACCCGTGCTCAGGTCCGTGATGGTGATGTCATCGAAGAACTTCATGCCGGGGATGATGTCCGGTGCGATGGAGTACTCGATGAAGAAGTAGAAGTCGAGGCCGGTGAACTGTTCCGGTATGGTGAAGTTCAAGAGGTACTGCATCCATTCGGTGCCATCGCCCACGGGCCATGCTTGGGTGAAGCCGTTCGCGTTCCAGTAAGGTGCCTGGCCGGCCGGCACAGAAAAGATGCCCACATCGCTGTTGATCGCGAAGTCACTCGTTCGGCACCAGATGCTTATCTGGTAGGGAACACCGAGCTGGAATCCGCTCATCAGTGTGTGAACGCCGATGGCCTCACCGTTCGAGAAGCAGGGATCGAAGCTGTCGCTGGTCGTTAATCCCAGGCCATAACAGCCGCCATGGGCTTCACCGGGGTACGCGTCCGGAATGCTGCAGAACTGGTCCCAGCCGGTGAGGTCGAACGTGCAATCGCTCTCGAATCCCGGGTTGGGGATGGATTGGGAACTGGCGGATGCGGAGACCCCGAACACGAACAGGGCGGCGAGGTGTTTCATGCTTTGATCGATCGCAGGATGTGGCTGGCCGAGCGCGTTGTGATGCGCAGCACGTTCACCCCGGAAGGCAGGGTGCTCACGTCCACTTCCAGGGTTTGGTCGCGGTGGGTGAAGTTCTTCAGATCGTGCGTCCGGCCACCGGCGTCGATGGCGGTGATGGAGAGCGGTGTTTCGGGCAGGTCCACCCAGAGCTTGTCGACCGCAGGGTTGGGGAATAAGCTCAAAGTGGGACCGCTCGTCACATTCAAACCCGTGCTAAGGTCTGTCAGCGCGAACTCATCGAACAGCGCGGAGCTGAGGTCTACATCCACAGTGTTGCTAGGCAAAAGGACAATGAAGTAGTTGAGGTCTGCCGGTACGAACGACGGGATGGTGAACTCCGTGGAGAGCAGGGCCCATTCCTCGTTGGCCAGCTGGCTCAAGGGCACTATTGCGCCGAATTGGGGCTCCTGGCTGAAGGGACAGGGTGTCACACCCGGTGTGAAGCCCATCAGATGGGCCATACCGAAAATGTACGCACCGGTTCTCCGCGCCCAGAAACTGAATTGATACGTGACCTCCTGCAGTAGTCCGGTAACCGGTGTGCATGCACAGCACTGCTGCCAGTCCACTCCGGGAGGGAACTGCAACGCTAGGCCGCCACCATAGCCGGGTGCAAGATCCCAGCAGGAGCCCTGCCAGCCCACGGAACCGCCCGTGTCAAGATCAGGGTTCTCGATGAACTGGGCGGCGACTGGAGCACTCGGCAACAAGAGGAAGGCAAGGAGAACTTGTTTCATGATCGATCTCTGTTCCGAAGGTAGACGCCAGACCCGCATCTTCGTTGCCGCTTTTCAGCACCATGGAAGAACTCTTTTCGGTCGCATCGCTCATCAGTCTGGTCACCCTCACGGTCCTGGAGATCGTACTGGGCATCGACAATGTCATCTTCGTCAGCATCATCCTCGGGCGGATCCCGCCGGAACAGCGTTTGCGCGCGCGGCGCATCTGGATGATCGGCGGCATCCTGTTGCGTTCGGGACTGTTGATCGGCTTGGGCTGGCTGGTGAAGAACGGAGAGAACGCGCTCTTCCACATCGGGGAGACGCCGATCAACCTGCGCAACCTGATCATGTTCTTCGGCGGCCTCTTCCTGCTGTACAAGGCGGTGAAGGAGATCCA
>JAGODO010000329.1 GCA_017998165.1 Flavobacteriales bacterium
GCCGCCCAGCCGCGCGTACCCGGGAACGGATACTTCGGCCCCAGTACCGCGTTCAGGCCCACCATCGCTTCGAGCTGGCCGTAGATCGCCCGTTGTTCCAGCACGCCACGGTGGAAGAGGTCCCATTGATGATGACGCAGGTCCACCAGCACCCAAATGATCAAGGCCCCGATCAGGATCGGCGGCAGAAGCAACGCGGCGGTGCCCAGGAGCGGCCACGCGATCGCGCTCACGAGCAACGCCCCCAGGGGGCCCAGCAACACCAGCGATCTCTGCTTCCTTGTGAAACGCTCCATGTGGATGGCGGCCGGGCCGCGCCGCAAGGATAGATCCTGGACGCCCAGCACCGGTGCGCATATCATCGCCTCGAACGGCACCGGCCCCGGGGTACATTCGTCGCCCCGGTCCGGTGCATGAAGCTCCACGACAAGAACATCCTCATCATTTCCAACGAGGCCTGGGGCGACGTCTGGTTCTCCAAGCACAACTACGCTTACGAACTGGCGCGCAACAACCGGGTGACCTTTGTGGACCCACCCGGACCTTGGCGGCCCCAGAACCTCCTGGGTTCAGCCCCGAAGATCACGCATGTGAAGGGGGATCTGTCGGTGCTCCGCTACCGCAATCGCCTGCCGGTGCTCAACAAATGGTTCTACCGGCTGAATGAGTGGTTGATCACGCGCAGCATAGAGCGCTGCCTCCAACGCAACGGCTCCCCGACGGATGCGCTCATCACGTTCGACCCCACGCGCTTCACGACCCCACAACGTCTGCACCCGGGCGTTTCGATCTTCCTGTGCGTGGACAAGTACACCTTCGGATTCCACGGCGAGCGCGACCTGTGCCGCAACGTGGACGCCATCATCACCATCTCCGAGCACCTCAGCGTCCGCTACGAGCATTTCCAAAAGCCCCTGCTCACCATCGGTCATTCGATATCGAGGGACGAGTTCCACGCCGACCCGCCCACCGACCTTCCCGCAGGCTATGGTCTTTATGTAGGAACGATCGATGCGCGCGTGGACCATGCCCATGTCAGGGAGATGCTCGAGCGATTCCCCCAGATGCCGTTCGTCTTCGTGGGAAGACTGGCCCTGAAGGAAGACGATCCCGACCGTGAGATCTACCTGCCGGGCCGCTACCCCAATGTGTACTACGTGGGGGTGAAGCCCTTCAAGGAACTGAAGACCTTCATCGCCGGAAGCCGGTTCTGCCTGGCACCGATGGACCTGGGGTTCCCCGGCAACGACATCTCGCACCACAAGACCTTCCAGTACCTGGCGCTCGGCAAACCGGTCTTTTCCACCGTGTTCTCCGAGTACCTGCCCATCCGCGACCTCATGTACATGGAGAACGATCGGTCGCGCTCCATCGAGCGCCTCCATGAGTTCCTTGAAAAGGGCGAGCCGGAGCATCTCGCCGCACAGCGCATCGCCCATGCGCGCTCCATGACCTATGAGCGCACATTCGAACGCATCGAGCATTTCCTTGAGACCGTTCCGCACAGGGACATGACCGCACCCGGAACGACCGCGCGCTCCATCTTCCTCTTTTCCAACGAGCCTTGGGGCGATATGTGGTACAGCAAACACCACTATGCGGCCGAACTCGCCAAGCACCACGAGGTCTATTTCGTGAACATGCCCCGGCGCTGGGGGCTTTCAAGCCTCTTCTCCTGGCGCGCCCGCACCCGCTTGACCCCCGAAGGCGTACACGTGGTGGACTACACCAATACGCTGCCCCGCCGGCTGGGTGAGTTCGTGGGCCGATGGAGCGGCCGCAAGGTCATGCGCCTGCGACCGCACGCGAAGGCCGTGTGCTGGTCCTTCAATCCGCTCGCGCTACAGGAATGCCTGGCCATGCGCGCCGGTGGTGCGACACTCATCTACCACACCGTTGATCCCTACCAGGCCTTCCCGGAGGATGCCATCATGGCGCGGTCAGCGGACCTGATGGTGTGCGTGAACAAGTGGTTCTTCGACTATTATGAGCGCTACAACCCCCACCGCGTGCTCGTTCCCCATGGTGTGCGGCGTGAGGACCGCGAATTCGAGGCCGGAGCCGTGGAGAGGTTGCGCTCCGAGCACGGCCGTTTCGCCTTGCTGGCGGCCAGCCTGACGGAGTACGCCAACTTCCCCCTGCTCACCGCCGTTGCCCAACATTTCCCCGGCACCCGGCTTCTGGTCGTCGGCAGCAAATTCCCCCTCTCTGCCGATGCCGGAATGGAATGCGATGAGTTCCTCGCCCTGCCGAACGTGATCTACCTCGGCGTGCGGCATCCGGACGAATTGAGGAACCTCGCACGGGCAGCGGCGGTGGGCCTGCTCGCGTACGACTTCGAGGTGCGCCGTAGCGTGCCCATCAGCGGCGGGCGCACCCCGTTGAAAGTGCTCACCTATCTCGCTCAACACTGCCCCTTGGTGACCACCAACAACAGCTATATCCCCGAGCTCGAGGACAAGGGCTGTTTCAAGGCCGATACTGCGGAAGGCTTCCTCCGCATCATGGCCGAGGTACTGGAAGGGCGCTTGACCGTGGACGGGGATGCCGTCGATCGCTACATGAACGAAGTGACCTACGAGAAGCTCGTCGAGCGTGTATTCCGTGCGCTCGACGAACCGCGGTCATGACCGCCACATGGAAGCGCCGCGCGTACTGATCCTCTGCACCTGGTTCCCTCCGGTGAACGCGCCCGGCGCCCGGCGTCCCTATCAACTGGCCCGTTGTCTGGTCGATCTGGGCTGGCAGGTCTCCGTGCTCACTTCCACGCCGGAAAGCGCGACAGCTCCGTACGGCGCGCTCGCCGGTATGCGGATCCTCCGGACTCCCCGCACCGCAGCTATCCACGACCTCAACACCCCACAACGCTGGTTGCTTCGCGCGGTGAACGGGACACGGAACTCTTGGCTGAACGGTCCGATCCGCGTGATCGCCGACCTGCTCCTGCCCTTCCGGCACAGCTTGCGATGGGACTTGTCCCCGGCCCGGATCGAGGAGGAACTCGGACCACAGGATATCGTTGTGGCCACCAGCCCGGACCCGTCCGTGTTCGAAACGGGCGCCCGGCTTGCCCGGCACTGGAACGCGACCTGGGCGGTGGACTATCGCGACCCGTGGAACGTGGCTCTTCCCCAAGTGGCGAAGGACATCATCACGCACCAGGGCACCGGTCTCGCAGGTGCGCTGAGGCGCTGGCACATGGCCCGGCTCGAGCGACGATCCTGTCGCCACGCGCATTTGGTGACGGCGGTGAGCACGGCCTTCCTCGCCAATGCCCAAGCCGTTACCGGAAACCGGAATGGGGCGGTGGTGCATGGCGGATTCGACGCTGGGATCCGGCCCGAACCGCGTGTTCAAGGCGAGCACTTCATCCTGGCACACACCGGGCAGTTGTATCCGGAGCAGCCTTGGGACGTGTTCTTCCGCGCACTGGTCGATCTGCGACACGCGGAACCGGAACTCGCCGAGTTGTTGAGGGTACGGTTCATCGGGCCCTTCAGCACGGACCCGCGGGTGATGGACGAGATGCACCGCGCCGGCACGCTCACCAACCTCATCGAGACGGTTCCAACGCTCCCGCCAGATGAAGCGCTGGCAGCGCAGCATAATGCTGACGAGCTGCTCCAATTGGCGTTGACCGGGCGCCAAGGCTACCTGCCGGTGAAGTTCCTTGAATACCTCGGTGCCGCACGGCCCATCCTGCTCCTCTCCAACGAACAGGACGAAATGGAGGAAGCGCTCACGGCCACACGCAGCGGCGATATCGTGCGCTCGGCGCGTGAAGTGGTGGCTCATCTGATCCTGCGGTTGCAAGCCCACCAGGCCCGCGCACCGATGCCTTATTCTCCTGACGAGCGAGCACTGGACCTGTTCCGGTACGATCACAATATGCGGCAATGGGCCGGGTATCTCGCCGCAGCACGGGAGCGGCATGCCGCGGCACCTTCGAATAGGGGGAAATAACGAACCGGCGCACGTTGGCGACGTGACTTGCACGGCCATCGGCCACCCGACCGGCAGGTGTTCCTTTGTCCAGGACGTCCCCAACCTCCGC
>JAGODO010000056.1 GCA_017998165.1 Flavobacteriales bacterium
CGAACGACCACGCCATCTGGTTGGACGTGAAGCAGCACCTGGCCAACAGGCGTCAAGGCACGGCCAAGACGCTCGAGAAGAGCGAGGTGAGCGGCAGCACCAAGAAGCTGCACCGCCAGAAGGGTACGGGCGGCAGCCGCAAAGGCTCCATCAAGAGCCCGCTCTTCAAGGGTGGTGCGCGCGTGTTCGGCCCCAAGCCCCGCGACTACGATTTCAAACTGAACAAGAAGGTGAAGGACCTGGCCCGCCGCAGCGCCCTCACCCACAAAGCGAAGGACGGCGCGATCGCCGTGCTCGACGGCCTGAAGATGGGCGCTCCCAAGACCAAGGAGTTCGCCGCCATGCTGAAGGCCTTCTCGCTCACCGACCGCAAGAGCCTGCTGGTGGTTCCCGCGAAGGATGCCAATGTGCTCCTCAGCTCGCGCAACCTGCAGAACGCGCGTGTGGTGGTGGCCAGCGAGATCAACACGTACGACATCATGAACGCCAACAAGGTGCTGATCGTGAAGGAAGCGATCGCTCCCCTGGAGGCCACCCTCACCAAGTAAGCCATGAGCAGGATCATCATCCGTCCCCTCGTCACCGAGAAGATGACGAAGCAGACCGAGAAGGAAGGTCGCTACGGCTTCGTGGTGGACCGCAAGAGCAACAAGGTGGAGATCAAGAACGCCGTGGAGCAGGAATACGGTGTCACCGTTACCGGCGTGCGCACGATGATCGTTCGCGGCAAGGACAAGACGCGCTACACCAAGCGCAACATCCTCCGCGGCGGCACGAGCAGCTGGAAGAAGGCCATCGTCACGCTGAAGTCCGGCGAGAATATCGATCTGTACAGCGCTATCTGACCCGAGAACGACCATGGCAGTCCGCAAACTGAATCCCGTCACCCCCGGCACGCGCCACAAGGTGATCACCGACTTCGAGAACGTCACCACGCGCGTTCCCGTGAAGGCGCTGACCAGCGGCACCAACAAGAGTGGTGGCCGTAACAACCAGGGCAAAATGACCATGCGCTACATCGGCGGTGGTCACAAGCAGCGCTTCCGCGTCATCGACATGAAGCGCGACAAGCACGGCATCGCCGGCAAGGTGGCCACGATCGAGTACGATCCGAACCGCAGTTCGCGCATCGCCCTGATCCAGTATCCGGACGGTGAGAAGCGTTACATCCTGGCCCCGGCCGGCCTGAAAGTGGGCCAGTCGATCCAGAGCGGCAAGGGCGTTCCCCCGGAAGTGGGCAACGCGCTGCCCCTCGGCGAGATCCCCTTGGGTACGCTCGTACACAACGTGGAGCTACAGCCTGGCAAGGGCGGCAGCTTCGTGCGCAGCGCCGGCACGTTCGCCCAGTTGAGCGCGCGGGAAGGCCGCTATGTGACCTTGAAAATGCCGAGCGGCGAACTCCGGCTGGTGCTCACCGCCTGCATGGCGACCGTGGGCACCGTGGGCAACGCCGAGCACATGCTGCAGAAGAGCGGCAAAGCCGGCCGCAGCCGCTGGCAGGGCCGTCGTCCCCGCGTTCGCGCGGTGGTGATGAACCCGGTCGATCACCCGATGGGTGGTGGTGAGGGTCGCGCCTCGGGCGGTCACCCCCGCAGCCGCAAGGGCCTGCTGGCCAAGGGTAAGAAGACGCGCCACCCGAAGACGCGCAGCAACCGCTTCATCATACAGCGCGCCAACGACAAGAAGGTCGCCTAAGTATTGGGCGATGCATGCATCGCCCTAACCGAAAGAACCAATGAGCCGTTCACTCAAGAAACCACCGTTCATCCACTACAAGCTCTCGAAGCGGGTGGAGGACATGCAGAAGTCGGGCAAGAAGTCCGTGCTGAAGACCTGGTCGCGCGCGAGCACGATCGCCCCGGAGTTCGTGGGTCTCACGTTCGCGGTGCATAATGGCAACAAGTTCATTCCCGTGTACGTGACCGAGAACATGGTGGGCCACAAGCTGGGCGAGTTCGCCCCGACGCGCACCTTCCGTGGGCACTCCGGTAACAACAAAGCCGCATAACGATGGGATCGCGTAAGAAGATCGCCGCTGATAAGCGCAAGGAGGCCATGAAGAGCGTGGCCATCGCCCGCCTCGTGAGCGTGCCCACCAGCCCGCGCAAAATGCGCCAGAGCGCCGATACCATCCGTGGTCTCGAAGTGGAGAAGGCCTTGGGCATCCTGCAATACAGCACGCGCCACGCCAGCCTGCCATTGTACAAGCTGCTGCGCAGTGCCATCGCCAACTGGGAAGCGAAGAACGACGGGCAGAAAGCCGGTGACACCAAATTGGTGGTGAAGACCATCCAGGTGGACGAGAGCACCAGCCTGAAGCGCATGCTCCCTGCTCCGCAAGGCCGTGCGTACCGCATGCGCAAGCGCAGCAACCACGTCACCCTCATCGTCGATCGCGCACCTAACGAAGTAGCTGAGACCAAAGCATAATGGGACAGAAAGCACATCCGACCGGACAGCGTCTTGGCTTCATCAAGGGCTGGGACAGCAATTGGTACGGCGGTAACAACTACGGCGACAAGCTGGTGGAGGACGAGAAGATCCGTTCCTACCTGATGGCGCGCCTGAAGAAGGCGAGCGTCGCCAAGATCGTCATCGAGCGTACCCTGAAGCTGGTGACCGTGACGATCAATACGGCCCGCCCCGGTGTCATCATCGGCAAAGGCGGTGCTGAAGTGGACAAGCTGCGCGAGGAACTGAAGAAGTTCACGGGCAAGGACGTCCAGATCAACATCTTCGAGATCAAGCGCCCGGAACTGGACGCACGCCTGGTGGCCGACAGCATCGCTCGTCAGCTCGAGGGCCGCATCAGCTTCCGCCGTGCGATGAAAATGAGCGTGGCTTCCACCATGCGCATGGGTGCCGAAGGCATCAAGGTGCGCGTGAGCGGCCGACTGAACGGGGCGGAGATCGCCCGTACCGAGAACTACCGCGAGGGCCGCGTGCCCCTGCACACCCTGCGTGCCGATATCGACTTCGCCATCACCGAGGCCCACACCAAGATGGGACGTATCGGGGTGAAGTGCTGGATCTGCCGTGGTGAGGTGTTCGGCAAGCGCGACCTCAGCCCGAACGTCGGTCAGGCCAAAGGCGGCCCAGGTGGTCCCCGCATGGGCGGTGATCGTCCGGAGCGCCGTGGCGGTGATCGTCCGGAGCGTCGTGGCGGTGGTGGTTTTGAGCGCCGTGGTCCGGGAGGTCCTGGTGGCGGAGACCGTCGTGGTCCCGGTGGCGGAGATCGCCGTGGCCCGGGAGGTGGAGGAGGAGATCGTCGTGGTCCGGCCGGTGGTGGTCGCGGCCCAAACACCCGTAACAACTAAGAGCCATGTTGCAACCGAAGCGCAGCAAGCGCCGCAATATGCACAAGGGCCGCATGAAGGGCGAGGCCCAGCGCGGTCACCGCGTAGCCCTCGGATCCTTCGGCCTGAAGGCCATGGAGAGCGTATGGCTCACCGGCCGCCAGATCGAGTCCGCCCGTGTGGCGCTGACCCGTCACATGAAGCGCCAAGGTCAGGTGTGGATCAAGGTGTTCCCGGACAAGCCGGTGACCAGCAAACCCGCCGAAGTACGGATGGGTAAGGGTAAGGGTGCCCTCGATCATTGGGTAGCCGTATGCCATGCCGGCCGGATCATTTTCGAGGCGGACGGAGTGCCTGTCGCCACCGCGAAAGAGGCGATGCGTCTGGCTGCCGCGAAGCTGCCGATCCTGACCAAGTTCGTGGTACGTGAAGACTACGACGGCCAATAAGCGAGTGCCATGAAGACGAAAGGAACCGACCTGAAAGACCTCACCCTGGTGGAACTGCAGGACAAACTGCAGGACTCGCGCGGCACGCTGAACAAGCTGCGTTTCAACCACGCCGTGAGCCCGATCGACAGCCCGATGCAACTGCGCTCCAAGAAGAAGGAAGTAGCCCGCATCCTCACTGAACTGCGCAAGCGCGAGCTCGCCAATACCGCCAGCAAATGAGCACCGAGACGACGACGACCGTTGACCGCAACCTGCGCAAGGAGCGCGTGGGCATCGTGACCAGCGACAAGATGAGCAAGAGCATCACGGTGATCGTGGAGCGACGCGTGATGCACCCGAAATACGGCAAGTTCGTGAAGCGCTCGAGCAAATTCATGGCGCACGACGAGAAGGGTGATGCGCATGTGGGCGATACCGTCCGCATCGCCGAGACCCGCCCGATGAGCAAGTTGAAGCGCTGGCGCCTCGTGGAGGTGGTCGAGCGTGCCAAGTAATCCGGAACACCGAGAGAAGCCATGATCCAACAGGAATCACGACTGAACGTCGCCGACAACAGTGGAGCCCGCGAAGTGCTGGTGATCCGTGTGCTGGGCGGCACCAAGCGCCGCTACGCGCATATCGGTGACACCGTAGTGGTGACTATCAAGGACGCACTGCCCCAGGGCGGAGCGAAGAAGGGGACCGTGAGCAAGGCCGTGGTGGTGCGCACCCGCAAGGAGACGCGCCGCAAGGATGGCAGCTACATCCGCTTCGACGATAACGCCGTGGTACTGCTCGATGCGGCCGGTGAGATGCGGGGCACCCGCATTTTCGGACCGGTGGCCAAGGAGCTCCGCGAAAAGAAATTCATGAAGATCATCTCCCTCGCCCCCGAGGTACTCTAATGCAAGGGCGATGCATTCATCGCCCAAACCAGATGCAACAGAAGCTGCATATCAAGAAAGGTGACATGGTGAAGGTGCTGTCCGGCGTAGCCCGTGGCAAGCAGGGCCGTGTTATCGAGGTCGACCGCAAGAGCTCCCGCGCGACGGTGGAAGGCCTCAACATGAACAAGAAGCACAGCAAGCCCACCACGGCCACTCCGCAAGGCGGCATCGTGGAGAAGGAGGGCCCGATCCACATCAGCAATCTGATGCTGGTGGATGCGAAGACGGGCGAACCCGGACGCGTGGGTCGTAGAGTGAACAAGGACGGTGCGATCGAACGCTACGTGAAGACGAAAGCGGCCGGCAACACCAAGAAATCCGCCAAGAAGTGATGAGCACGTACAAGCCTCGCCTCAAAGCGACCTATGCCGAGCAGGTCGTACCCGCGCTCCAAAAGGAGTTCAATTACAAGAGCTCCATGCAGGTTCCCCGCATCACCAAGATCGCGGTGAACCAGGGCCTCGGACATGCCGTGGGCGACAAGAAGATCGTGGAGAACGCGATCAACGAGATGACGATGATCACCGGTCAGAAGGCCGTGGGCACCGTCTCCAAAAAGGACATCAGCAACTTCAAGCTGCGCAAAGGCATGCCCATCGGTGCGCGTGTCACCCTGCGCGGCGACAAGATGTACGAGTTCCTCGATCGGTTGATCGCTGTGGCCCTGCCCCGTACCCGTGACTTCCGCGGCGTGCAAGCGAAGGGCTTCGATGGTCGCGGCAACTTCACCTTCGGCGTGAAGGAGCAGATCATCTTCCCGGAGATCGACATCGACAAGACCCCGAAGATCCAGGGCATGGACATCACGTTCGTGACCACCGCCAAGACCGACCAGGAGGCGAAAGCGCTGTTGACGGCTTTCGGATTCCCCTTCACCAAGTAACCAGAAGACAGAGCGACCATGGCCAAGGAAAGCATGAAGGCACGCGAGCGCAAGCGCGCCAAGATGGTGGAGAAGTACGCCGCGAAGCGCGCCAAGCTGAAGGCGGCCGGTGATTGGGAGGGCTTGCAGAAACTGCCCGCCAACAGCAGCTACGTGCGCAAGCACAACCGCTGCGGCATCAGCGGCCGTCCGAAAGGCTACATCCGCCTTTTCGGCATCAGCCGGAACATGTTCCGCAACATGGCCTTGGAAGGAAAGATCCCGGGCGTAACGAAGTGCAGCTGGTAAGACAGTAAGGGCGATGCATCGCATCGCCGGAAAAAAGAAAACGACCATGACGACCGATCCTATCGCCGACTACCTCACCCGCGTGCGCAACGCCATCATGGCGCGCAAGAAAGTGGTGGAGGTACCCGCCAGCGGCCTGAAGAAGGACATCACCCGCATCCTTTACGACAAGGGCTACATCCTGTCGTGGAAGGTGGAGGACGATGGCAAACAGGGCATCATCAAGATCGCGCTGAAGTATGACCGTGGCAACCGCCAGAGCGCCATCAAGGAACTCACGCGCGTGAGCTCCCCCGGTCTGCGCCAGTACGCCCACAGCGGGGAGCTTCCCCGCGTGCTCAACGGCCTCGGCGTGGCCATCATCAGCACCAGCCGTGGTGTGATCACCGACAAAGAGGCCCGCACCCTCGGCGTTGGCGGCGAAGTGATCTGCTACGTGAGCTAAGAACCGGACGCACCATGAGCCGCATCGGAAAAGCACCCATCCCTGTACCCAAGGGCGTACAGATCAACGTGAGCGACAAGAACGTGGTGACCGTGAAAGGTCCCAAGGGCACGCTCGTTCAAACCATGGATCCCGCCATCAAGGTGAAGGAGACGGAAGGTGAGCTCGTGTTCGAGCGCCCCACGGACCTGAAACACCACAAGGCCATGCACGGCCTGTACCGCGCGCTCGTCGCGAACATGGTGCAGGGTGTCACGGAGGGTTTCAAGATCTCCCAGGAACTGGTTGGCGTGGGTTACCGCGCCACCGCCAAGGGCCAGCAATTGTCCCTGTCCTTGGGTTTCTCGCACAACATCGCCTTCGAACTCCCTGCGGAGATCAAGGTGAGCGCCGTGCAGGAAAAAGGAAAGAATCCCATCATCACGCTGGAGAGCGCTGACAAGCAGCTCATCGGTGCGGTGGCCGCGAAGATCCGCGGGCTGCGCAAGCCTGAGCCGTACAAAGGCAAGGGTGTGCGCTTCGTGGGTGAGAACGTACGCCGCAAGGCCGGTAAGGCAGCGGGCAAATAAGAGAACTGACGATGAACAACAGCAAACTTCAACGTCGCGCGCGGATCAAGACCGCCATCCGCTTGCGGGTGCGTGGCAACGCGGAGCGTCCGCGCCTCACGGTGTACCGCAGCAACAAGGACATCTACGTTCAAGTAGTGGACGACGAGCGGGGCCGTACGCTGGTGAGCGTGGGCAGTCTGAAGGACAAGGCCGCGCACACCGCCAGTGGTGTGGAGCAGGCCAAGCTCATCGGCAAGGCCATCGCCGAGAAGGCCAAGGCGGCCGGTATCGAGAAGGTCGTATTCGACCGCAATGGTTACCTGTACCACGGACGCGTAAAGGCCTTGGCCGACGCCGCCCGCGAAGCCGGACTCAACTTCTGATCACAACAGCAACATGGCTGAAACAAGAGCGAACAAGGTGAAGAGCAGCGAGCTTGAACTGAAAGACAAGCTCGTGGCGCTGAACCGCGTAACGAAAGTGACCAAGGGTGGTCGCACCTTCACCTTCGCCGCCATCGTGGTGGTGGGCAACGGCAACGGGGTGGTGGGCCACGGCTTGGGCAAGGCGAAAGAGGTGCAGGAGGCGATCGCCAAGGGCATCGATGACGCCAAGAAGAACCTGGTGAAGGTGCCGGTGCGCAAAGGGACGATCCCCCACACGCAGGAAGGCAAGTTCGCCGGAGCGCAGGTGCTGTTGAAGCCTGCGGCGCACGGTACGGGCGTTATCGCCGGTGGTGCCATGCGTGCCGTGCTGGAGAGCGCCGGTGTCACCGACGTGCTCGCCAAGAGCAAGGGAAGCAGCAACCCGCACAACGTGGTGAAGGCCACGATCGGCGCGCTGGCCGAAATGCGCGACGCGAGCGCGGTGGCGATGCAGCGCGGAGTGGAATTGACCAAAGTGTTCAACGGATAAGACAACGTCCCGACCAGTCGCGACGGAACGCCATGAGCAAGATCATCATCACGCAGACGGGCAGCTTCATCAAGTGCCCCAAGCGCCAGAAGGACACCCTGAAGGCGCTCGGCCTGGGCCGCATCGGCAAGAGCAACGAAGTGGAAGGCACCCCGCAGGTGCGTGGCATGGTGGCCAAAGTGGCCCACCTGGTAAGTGTGAAGGAAGCCTGATACAAAGCACGTAAGGGCGAAGCACGCTTCGCCCACAACAAGACAACGCAATGGACCTCAGTCAACTCAAGCCCGCGAAAGGGGCGACGAAAACGAACAAGCGCCTCGGCCGCGGTCAGGGTAGCGGAACGGGCGGTACCGCCGGCAAAGGCCACAAGGGCCAGAAGGCCGACACGGGCTACAACCGTCGTCGCGGTTTCGAAGGTGGCCAGACCCCCTTGGTGCGTCGCGTACCGAAGTTCGGTTTCACCAACCCCACCCGCGTGGAGTACAAGGGCATCAATCTGGACGCCATCCAGGCCCTTGCTGAGAAGATCAAATTGAGCGTCATCGACATCGACACCCTGCGGACCAATGGCCTGATCGGCAAGAACGATCTGGTGAAGATCCTGGGCCGTGGTGAACTGAAGGGCGCTCTGGAGGTGAAGGCCAATGCCTTCAGCGAAACGGCCAAGAACGCCATCGAATCGAAGGGAGGAAAAGTGGAGATCGTGAACCGCTGAACATGAAAGGTTTCATCGATACGGTAAAGAACATCTGGCGCATCGAGGAGTTGCGCAAGCGGATCCTGATCACGCTGGGCCTTTTGCTGGTGTACCGCATCGGCAGCTTCATCGTGCTGCCGGGTGTGGACAGCGCCAGGCTGGCCAGCGACAGCACGGGTGGCAGCGGTCTGGTGGACCTGCTGAGCATCTTCACCGGTGGTGCCTTCACCCGTGCGAGCATCTTCGCCCTGGGCGTAATGCCGTACATCAGCGCGAGCATCATCATGCAACTCGCGGGTATCGCCATTCCCGCCGTGCAGAAGATGCAGCGGGAGGAGAGCGGCCGCCGGCGCATGAACCAATGGACACGCTACATCACCATCATCATCAGCCTCTTCCAGGCCCCCGGGTACATCCTGACCTATGTGGATGCTGACGCCCGCCCCGCTGGTGATCCGATGTGGCTGCCCGTGAGCGTGATCATCCTCACCTGCAGCACGCTGTTCGTGATGTGGCTCGGCGAACGCATCACCGAGCGCGGCCTCGGCAACGGCACATCGTTGATCATCATGATCGGCATCCTCGCGCGCCTGCCGGAATCGTTCCTGCAGGAGTTCGTGAGCCGCATGGGTTATGGCGGTGGCGGCCTGGTGGTGATCCTGATGGAGGTGGTCTTCTGGCTGCTGATCATCGCGGGGAACATCCTGCTGGTGCAGGGCACCCGACGTATACCGGTGCAGTTCGCCAAGCGCGTGCAGGGCAACAAGCAGTACGGTGGCGTTCGCAACTACGTGCCCTTGAAGGTGAACGCCGCAGGCGTGATGCCCATCATTTTCGCGCAGGCCATCGTGCTGATCCCCCTCTACCTGAGCCAGGCGTTCGAGAATCCACCGCAATGGATGACCAACTTCAGCCGGTACGAGAGCGTGGGATACAACGTCACCCTGTTCCTCATGGTGGTGGCCTTCACCTACTTCTACACGGCGATCACCGTGAACCCGAACCAACTGGCGGACGACATGAAGCGCAATGGCGGCTTCATTCCCGGCGTGAAGCCGGGCAAGGCCACCGCTGGCCATATCGATGAGCTGCTCAGCCGCATCACGCTGCCGGGCGCCATCTTCCTGGGGATCGTGGCGATCCTGCCGGCCTTCGCGATCGCGTTGGGCATCAAGCAGGGCTTCGCACAGTTCTTCGGCGGCACTTCATTGTTGATCATGGTGGGCGTGTTGTTGGACACGCTCCAGCAGATAGAGAGCCACCTCTTGATGAGGCATTACGACGGTCTGATGAAGACCGGCCGCATCAAGGGAAGGCAGAGCGCGACGTACAGCATGGCCACAGGCTAGTCTCATGGGTAAGACCGTGAGCATCCTGAGCGATGCGGAGATAGGGTTGGTGAGAGAGAGTTCTTTGCTTGTTGGTAGGACTTTGGCCGAAGTGGCGAAACGCATCCGTGCGGGCGTCACCACAGCGGAACTGGACGAACTGGCTGAACAGTTCATCCGGGACAACGGCGCGGTGCCGGGTTTCAAGGGCCTGTACGATTGTCCGAGTACATTGCTGATCAGCGTGAACGAGGCGGTGGTGCATGGTCTGCCCGGTAACAACGAGTTGCGCGATGGGGACATCGCCAGCATCGACTGCGGCGTGCTGATGAACGGCTTTTACGGAGACAGCGCTTACACCTTCTGCATCGGAGAGGTGAAGGAGGATGTAAGGAAGCTGCTGCGCGTGACGCAGGAGTGCCTGAAGCTCGGTATCGAGCAGGCCGTTGCGGGCAACCGTGTCGGCGACATCGGGTACGCCATCCAATCGCACGCCGAGAGCCATGGCTACGGTGTGGTGCGGGAGCTGACCGGTCACGGCGTGGGGCGCAAGCTGCACGAAGGCCCGGAAGTGCCCAACTTCGGAAGGCGCGGTCATGGGCCCAAGCTGCAGGAAGGGATGGCGCTGGCGATCGAGCCCATGATCAACATGGGCAGCAAGGAGGCACGCCAGCTGGAAGACGGGTGGACGGTGGTGACGCGGGACGGGAAACCGAGCGCGCACTTCGAACACACCATCGCCGTGAAGCAGGGAAAGCCGGAAGTCCTATCGACCTTCAGTTACATCGAGGATGTGCTGAAGACAAAAGGTGAACTGATCGGTGCGTGACAGGCCGGTCCGGATAATAAGGAATGTAACGTCGACCCACCGGGTCGATACAATGGAAGGAAGAAGTAGATGAGCAAGACAGGGAACATAGAGCAGGACGGCGTCATCAAGGAGGCGCTGAGCAATGCCATGTTCCGTGTGGAGCTGGAGAACGGCCACGTGATCGTGGCGCACATCAGCGGCAAGATGAGGATGCACTACATCCGGATCCTGCCGGGAGACAAGGTGAAAGTGGAGATGAGCCCGTACGATCTGAGCAAAGGCCGCATCTCGTTCCGATACAAGACCTAGCACAGAGAACAACAAGACCCATGAAGATCAGGGCCTCCATCAAAAAGCGCTCGGCGGACTGCAAGCTGGTCCGTCGCAAGGGACGCTTGTACATCATCAACAAGAAGAACCCGAAGTTCAAGCAGCGTCAGGGCTGATAAACGCACGCACATGGCACGTATCGCAGGCATAGACCTACCGAAGAGCAAACGCGGGGCGATCGGCCTCACGTACATCTATGGCATCGGCCGCAGCACGGCGCTCTCCATCCTGGAGAAGGCCGGAGTGGATCCGGACATCAAGGTGGACGAGTGGACCGATGAGCAACAAGGCGCCATCCGGACGGTGATCAACGAGAACATCAAGGTGGAGGGTGCATTGCGCAGTGAAGTGCAGCTGAGCATCAAACGCCTGGTGGACATCAACAGCTACCGCGGCAACCGCCACCGCAACGGACTTCCCGTCCGCGGCCAGCGCACCCGTACCAACAGCCGCACCCGCAAGGGCAAGCGCAAAACGGTGGCCAACAAGAAGAAGGCAACGAAGTAACAGTTGACGGTTGTCGGTTGACGGTTGACAAAGCCGGACAACAGACAACAGACAACAGACAACGAAGGACATGGCAAAACAAGCAGAAGGCAAAGGCGGAGCCGCCGCCGGCAAGAAGAAGAAGAAGAACGTGCATGTGGAGACCTATGGACAGGCCCACATCCGCGCGACCTTCAACAACCTGATCGTGAGCCTCACCAACAACAAGGGCGAGGTGATCAGCTGGGCCAGCGGCGGGAAGATGGGCTTCCGCGGCAGCAAGAAGAACACCCCTTACGCGGGCCAGGTGAGCGCCGAAGAGGCCGCACGCGAGGCTTTCGAGGCCGGTCTGCGCAAGGTGAAGGTCTTCGTGAAGGGACCCGGCAGCGGCCGTGAGAGCTGCATCCGTGCCCTGCACAACAGCGGCATCGAAGTCACCGAGATCATCGATCTGACCCCCATGCCCCACAACGGTTGCCGTCCACCCAAAAAGCGCCGCGTCTAACAACCCGTAGGAGCGTGTGGACGCACGCTCCGGTGTTGGTGCGCTGGTCGCACCCCAAAAGCAAAGCAGAATGGCACGTTACACAGGACCCAAGACCCGGATCTCCCGGAAGTTCAAGGAGCCGATCTTCGGACCGGACAAGTGGATGGAGCGCAAGCCCCACGCCCCCGGCCAGCACGGCCTCACGGCCAAGCGCCGCAAGAAGGAGAGCGAATACAGCACGCAGCTGCAGGAGAAGCAGAAGGCGAAGTACATCTACGGCATCCTCGAGCGCCAGTTCGAGAAGATGTTCGTGACGGCCGCCAGCAAGAAGGGCATCACCGGTGAGGTGTTGCTGAGCCTCTGCGAAGCGCGTTTGGACAACACGGTGTACCGCTTGGGCATCGCCCCGACCCGTCGCGGCGCCCGACAGTTGGTGAGCCACGGGCACATCACGGTGAACAACAACGTGGTGAACATCCCCAGCTACACCCTGCGCCCCGGCGACATGGTGGCCGTGCGCGAGCGCAGCCGCAGCCTGGAAACGATCGCCAACAGCATCAGCGTACACCCGCGCCGCTTCGACTGGTTGGACTTCAATCCCGCCACGATGACGGGCAAGATGATCGCCATGCCCGAGCGCGCGCAGATACCGGAGAACATCCGCGAGCAGCTCATCGTGGAATTGTACTCGAAGTAAGAAGAAGGTTGATGGTCGTCGGTTGTCCGTTGTCAGGCGGCCGATGACCTCTCAAGACAAGGACTGACAACGGACACAGACAACCGACAACGAACACCCAAGCACGAGAAATGCCCATCCTTGATTTCCAGCGACCGGACAAGGTCGTGATGATCGAATCCGATGACCAGCGTGGCACCTTCGAGTTCCGTCCGCTGGAGCCGGGCTATGGCATCACCATCGGCAACGCATTGCGCCGCATCCTGCTCAGCAGCCTCGAAGGCCATGCCATCACGAGCATGCGCATCGACGGCGTGGAGCACGAGTTCAGCACCATCAAGGGCGTGATCGAGGACGTTACCGAGATCGTCCTCAACCTCAAGCAGGTGCGCTTCCGCCGCCAGTTGGAGGACGTGAGCACCGAGAAGGTCTCCTTCACCATCAGCGGCAAGGACGCTTTCACCGCCGGCGACATCGGCAAGCACACCACCGGCTTCCAGGTATTGAACCCGGACCTGGTGATCTGCAACATGGAGGGGAGCGTGAAGCTCAACGTGGAGCTCACCATCGGCAAGGGCCGCGGATACGTGCCGGCCGATGAGAACAAGATCGAGGGCGCGCCCATCGGGACCATCTTCATCGACAGCATCTTCACGCCGATCAAGAACGTGAAGTACAGCGTGGACAACACGCGCGTGGAGCAGAAGACCGACTATGAGAAGCTCACCCTGGAGATCGTTTCCGATGGCAGCATCAGCCCGAAGAACGCCCTGCAGGAAGCCGCCAAGATCCTGATCCATCACTTCATGCTCTTCAGCGACGAGCGCATCACGCTCGAACTGGAGGAGCGCCCCAGCAGCAGCTCCAGCAGCGGCCGTGGCGAGCACGATGACCTGGACGAGACCAGCCTGCACATGCGCCAGCTGCTCAAGACCAAGCTCGTGGACATGGACCTGAGCGTGCGCGCCCTCAACTGCCTGAAGGCCGCAGACATCGAGACCCTCGGTGACCTGGTTAGCTACAACAAGAACGACCTCTTGAAGTTCCGCAACTTCGGGAAGAAGAGCCTGACCGAGCTGGAGGACCTGGTGGAGAACAAGGGCCTGAGCTTCGGTATGAACGTGAGCAAGTACAAACTGGACAAGGAGTGAACCGGTTGCCGGTTGTCGGTCGTCGGGCTGCCGACCATCAAGCCTGACAACGGACAACAGACAACAGACAACGGAGAACCGTCATGAGACACGGAAACAAGAACAACGCGCTGAGCCGCACCAAGGCGCACCGCGACGCGCTGTTGAGCAACATGGCTTGCTCCCTCATCGAGCACAAGCGCATCAACACCACCCTGGCCAAAGCGCGCGCATTGCGCGTGTTCGTGGAGCCGCTGCTCACCAAGGGCAAGACGGACAACACGCACAGCCGCCGTATCGTCTTCAGCTACCTGCAGAACAAGGAGGCCGTGGCCGCGTTGTTCCGCGATGTGGCCCCGAAGATCGCGGGCCGTCCGGGCGGATACACCCGCATCATCAAGCTGGCTCCCCGCCTGGGTGACGCGAGCGAGATGGCGATGATCGAACTGGTCGACTTCAACCTGATCTACTCCGCGAAGGAGAAAGCCGGAGCTGAAGTGAAAAAGACCCGCCGCAGCCGTCGTTCACCCGGAGCGAAGAAGGCCGAAGGAGGCGAGGAAGCCGCCGAAGCGAAGAGCGAGTAATGCACTTGCTGACACCTGTTGAGAACGAGGCGCTGCGAAGCGCCTCTTCTTTTTTTTGCCCGTCTACTTTTGCCGCCGTGCCGCAAGGCCGCAATAAGAACGAATGCTGGTAAGCCAACGCCCCAAGGCCCTGTTGCTCCTCGCGGACGGGACCGTTTTCGAAGGGCGGGCCATCGGTGCCGAGGGCATCACCGTCGGGGAGATCTGCTTCAACACCGGGATGACCGGTTACCAGGAGATCTTCACCGACCCCAGCTACACCGGCCAGATCATGACCCTGGCCACGCCGCACGTAGGCAACTACGGGGTGAAGGACAGCGAAGTGGAGAGCGGCACGCTCAAGATCGCGGGACTGGTCGTGAAGAAATTCAGCGAGGTCTGGAGCAGGCCTGGTGGTACGGGTTCTCTGGACGACCTGTTGAAACGCGAAGGCGTCGTCGGCATCAGCGACATCGATACGCGTAAGCTCGTGCGCCACATCCGCGACAACGGCGCGCAGAACGCGCTGATCAGCAGCACGGAAACGGACATCGCCAAGCTCAAGACGCGATTGGCGCATGCTCCCGACATGGCCGGCCAGGAGCTCAGCAGCACAGTGAGCACGGGCGAGGCGTACACCGTTGGGGAACCCAGTGCTCCTCACCGCGTCGCGCTCGTCGACTTCGGCGTGAAAAAGAACATCGAGCGCTGCCTCTTGGAGCGCGGCTGCCTTGTGCGTGTGTTCCCGATGACCACACCGCTGGCGGAGATGCTGGAATTCCAGCCCCACGGATTCTCCCTGAGCAACGGCCCGGGCGACCCGGGTGCCATGCCGGCAAGCGTTGCGCTGGTGAAGGACATCGTTGCGACAGGGCTGCCGGTATTCGGG